>NZ_DAORXT010000137.1:0-5275 GCF_035371925.1 Acetivibrio sp.
CCTTCTGCTCTTTACCATTCCATGTTACATTTGCTCCCAACTTCTCTGCTATAAACCTTGCCGGTACTTGAGTCCTTCCATTCGAATCGATAAACGGCTGCTCATCCGGAAAATTCAATCTTTCACCATTTACCTCTACCCTTAATGGTAATTCTATTGCCGCTTCCACAGCTATTGTTAACATCATAAAAACACTTATAATCGCTAATATAAACGCTATTTTCCTCACAACTAAATTCCCCCATACAGTTTTAAATTTATTTTTGCTTCCTGTTTTGCTATTAAACCACACTTTAACTCTACTATACAATTATATAACATCCAAAACCTAACATCAAAGCTGTATTATAGTTTTCGACAATTTCTTTACATCTACATATACTTCTTCATTTCTGTCGATATTGTCTTAATAAGACCGCATATTACTATTGCAGCAAATGCCAGGATTACCAATACAATTAATACCTTAACGATGTATTGCAAACCTGTTTCATATATTATCGTTTCATTGCCATCAGCATCGGTTTTTATAAGTCTGATATAGCCAAAGACCTGTTTAAGCGAATAATTAATACCGTCAATATCTACATTATTTACTTTTCTTTTGCTTGAGTGATTTGTATAATAGCTTTCACTTTCTTCCGAATTGGAAATCTTTTCTGTCTTTATTAGTTCAGCATCCGAATTAAAATAATAATATGCACTGTCCCTAACCGAAAAAATCATAATATCGTCTTGCTCATCGAACTCAAATAAATATCTGCCCTCGACATTAAAGGCAAAAGAATATTTAAAGTTGCCATATTTATCGTACACATTTATATAATCATCAACAAATCCAATAGCAATATCACCTGAAGAATTGGCCGAAATTCCGACTGCCGACAAGTATGTTTTATGTTCTCGATTTGTCTTTCTAAAATTCAAATCGTTTTTGTCGGTTTTATCGGCATACCCACTGCCAATTCCTACACTTAGCAACACAAATAAAAGAATCACGAGTCTTTTCACTTGCCATCACCACACCTTCACAGTCATTATAAATAATCAATTATTCTCATAAATTAATTTCGCAAAAAGTGCTCATTATCTCCTTTTTGCCATAAAACGTCATACCCCGCAGTGCATACTCCAATAGAAATTGCAATAAAAACAATCAATTATTCATATAAAATAGTGTAATTCATTCCATCAGTATCATTTTTAAAACCTCATTTTAACACCCCATCCATATTCCAGAATAACCTTAACCCCCCCTATAGTATTGATAAGCTTATAATAATATCTTTTATTAATTACAAAATATTTCAATTCATACTGTTAAAACCAAGAGTGTAATGCTCACAGAAACCATTCCACACATCTTTTGTGCTGCAACACATTACATTTGTCCATATTAATATCATACTAAAGGAGATTAAAAATGCAACTATATTCCAGCGATAAAATTAATTTACGAACGAGAAATATTTAAGCTCCTTACAATAATTCCCACATTTATCTTATAAGTTAATATTTCAGTGTAATTTTACCGCTCGATATAATAAAATTTTCAATAAAACATGAT
The DNA here is from genome assembly GCF_035371925.1 of Acetivibrio sp. Taxonomy (NCBI): domain Bacteria; kingdom Bacillati; phylum Bacillota; class Clostridia; order Acetivibrionales; family Acetivibrionaceae; genus Acetivibrio; species Acetivibrio sp. Next base: position 1,568 of record NZ_DAORXT010000137.1, read on the forward strand.
ATAATAATTTTCATCCACTACTACAAAATAATTACGGAGGGGAAAAATGAAAAAGAAAACTGTACTCAGCGTCAAAATCTTATTAATCATCTGTATTTTTACGTCAATCTTTTGTTTCGGTATACCGGTTTTGGCGAATAACTCAAATTTGGATGAAGCGGACCAATATGTTTTAAGCGCTTACAGTGCTATTGCGCAGGAAAACTACAACCTGGCACTTGACTATTGCAACAAAGCCATTAATATAAGCCCCAAACCGGAATATTATTGTTTGAAAGGCGAAATATTGCAATACCAGGAAAAATACCAAGAAGCTTTAACTGCTATCCAGCAAGCACTAAACATTTCACCGAACTACGGAGATGCACATCTAAAAAAGGCATTAATTTATTCAAGCCTCAACAGAAATGACGAAATGCTCAACACTTTTGACGCAGGAATCGCTGCAGTACCAAACTACATACCCTTATACATATTTAAAGCAGGTTCCCTGCTTGAAATGAATAGAATCAACGAAGCTATTGAATGCTACAAACTTGGAATAAAGAATAATCCAAAAGAATTATACTTTTATATCACGTTAAGCGATCTTTTATTCAATGTCGGTAACATTAACGAAGCAATGAAGTGTCTCAAGAAAACACTCGAATTAGACCCCTACGAGGCAGGAGCCTTTTATAATAGCGCATGTGTATATTCCTTTTGGGGAAAAACAGACGAGGCTCTAGCTAATCTTAAAAAAGCTATTCAATTGGCACCCAGATATAAAGCTCTCGCTATAAATGATAAAGACTTTGATAACATCAGAAATTTAAATGCTTTTAAAACCTTGACAGGTGTTGGAGTTTATGTGGACGGTAAGTATATGGAGTTTGACGTTCCTCCCACTATTGAGGAAGGAAGGGTTCTTCTTCCTCTGAGAATGGTATTTGAAGCATTGGGTGCATCTGTAGAATGGATAGATTCCACTAAAACTGTAAAAGGCCAATTGGGCAGCACTACACTTTCACTTCAAATAGGTTCCAAAACAGCTATTGTAAACGGAAAAGAAGTCAGTCTTGATGTGCCCGGCAAAATTGTCAACGGTCGTACCCTTGTACCGGTGAGATTTGTTTCGGAATCCTTCGGTGCCGACGTAGGCTGGGATCCGGATACTAAAACCGTTTATGTTTCTTCTCCGGAAGAAAACATAAATAACACAGGTCTTTCAAGAGATGCTATTATTCAAAAATTGGATGAATCTCTTGATATACTTACAGTAGACGGTATATTACCCGAGCCCTATAATCTTAAACCTACGGAAGCAAAAATATTTTTGGTTGCAAAAAGCGAATATGATTTGAATCTGTTTAGAGCATTGAGCAAACAGGATAAAATCGATTATTTGAATAAAGTTGTTCAGAAAAACTTCGGTTCGATATTGGGATGTGATAATATTGAGGTATCCTTTGTTTATGACAATAAAATGTATTACAGACTTTATACCTCATATGAGGGTAACGCTAAGGATTTAAAATTGGAAACTTTCAAACTCGGCATGCTCGTTAACGTTATTGAACAGGATCATATCAATTTAACTTTTAAGTATTATTACGCTAATTAGTTGATTTATGAGATGTAAAAAGCCATTGTGATGCTTTTCGCAGTGGCTTTTTGCTTTTATATTTTTATACAAATATTCTTATAGCAGCAATCAAGGCATTTACTTTTTTGCTTTGTTGCTTCAGGGTAATATCCATCCATGATCTTTCTGTACTCCTCTATATAAAGGCAAACATTGTCCTTGTCTTCTTCTGTCACGCAAACTTCCACCAGTCTGTTTTCTTCCCTGCAATACACTAAAAATCCTTTATGAACTTTTTTTCCGAATGTTTCTTCAATCATTATTGCATACATGACAAGCTGATTCTTATAAGTCTTGAAAAGTCTTTCATCATATGTAGCAAATTTATAATCCAACGGTGCCATTGTCCCATCAAAAAGTGTATGGACTTCGTCGGCACTTCCCCTTATTCCATACTTTTCAGAAACCAAGTTTACACCTATCATTTTACCTATCGACCCAATTTTCTTCGGCAGGTAATTCTTGTTCTGCTCTCCTCTCTTTTTATGTATTTCCCTTCCCATCATAACTTTAAAACGTTTCTCTTCATTCTGGTCAATTCCAAGGCATTTCATATAATAAATATATCTCTTACAGTAAAGGAACTCTATCATGTCTGAAGGTGTAATATAGAATTGATTTTCATTAAAAAAACTTTGAGATGATTTCATCAGTTACCAACTCCTTGTCAAATGCCTGTCCCAACAAACCTGCTTTATTGAGATCAGCCTTGCTCATTGTAAACACATAAACAGAATCAACGTCCTTGTCTATTATGTTATCGAGTACCAATTTAAGTTCATCAAACTTATTGCTCTCAAGCTCACCAAGAAACACGCTTTTTTGTACACGGTAAAGTCCGGCATTTTTACACTTCTTTATTACATTGTTTCTTGTCTTATTGGATGTAATATCGTAAATTACCCATGTCAACATTGCATGTCCTCCTTCAGTATGCGATTTGCAATCTGATGGCAATCGTACTGAATAATGTTGGCAAATTCTATTCTTCTTCCCCTGTAATTCATTTTAACTTCCAGCTCTTTGTTATACTCGGATATCAGCAGTTGCTTTCCTTCTTTATTAAGATAATATCCATCTTCTACTTTGTCAAAAAAATTGTCTTGTACTTTCTTTGTGCTAAATAAGCGGAAAACTATTTCATCCATATATCCTCTGTACATCTCAACCATATCATATACAAGGGCTTTTTTATTATAATTGTCGGTATGCATAATACCTATATATGGGTCCAACCCCGCAATTATACAGGCTTTTTCTACACTAGAATATAAAATACCGTAAGCATAATTAAGCATACAATTAAAAGGATCTTTTGCTGGATTTCGGCTTCTCAATTCAAACGCATATTTTTCCGGAATCAGCTTGCCAAGGGTTTCAAAATATACTCTTCCGGCTGTTCCTTCATAGCCAAGTAGCATATTTCTTACACTGTTTACTGTTTCACTTTGTTTAATTGACATGATATTATCTTTTTGCTTCTCAATCTTTTCCAAAGCGTCTCTAATTAACGCACGTTTTTCTTCGTCTCTGCGGTTAGTTTCTAATTTTTTTAATAATTTTATTTGATTATCCATCTTTTCTAATATCCATTCCTGTACAAGTTGAAGCCCAAGCGGACTATCCTGTAAGAATAACTGCTTTCTTCTGATTGTACTGATACTCCCAAGTTTAGAATGCCACACGCGTCCCATAGGCTGTCCCGTACTTTTTAAGAATATTATGTCAATATTATATTCAAGGGCTAGCTCGATTGCATCAGTTGTAAGTGCAGCATGGGTTGTAATCATTATTTGATCGACTTTTGTTGCGGCTATTTCTCGTTTTTCATTCTCACTCTGAATCTGAAAGCATTCTCCCCTTTTGCAAAGGTAAAGTCCTGGTGTGTTCAGAATCAGCTTCATTTTGCACCTCCTTACAATTAGTTCCAATTCGTTGAGTAGTATTCAGCAGTCTACTAATACACGCTGTGTTGCTTCTACCCTTGTTTTACTGGAAGTACCACTTCAACTAAAAAAAATAAAATAAGAATAAAGCTTTTTACTTTGTTTCAATCCTTGTTTTACTGGAAGTACCACTTCAAC
>NZ_DAORXT010000138.1:0-5128 GCF_035371925.1 Acetivibrio sp.
GTCGAACAGTGGCTTCGGTCACTGATTTAATACAATATTAATTGTACAAGGAAGTGAACTGATGGCAAACTTTAACGATGCCAGGGCAGAGGGTGTTGGCCTAATCCATTTCCTCATAAGGCTGGTAGTGGGAGCAGTTGTGCTTGCAGTCACAGCAGCTTTAACCCCGGGCTTTTCAATATCAGGTTTCTGGCCGCTTATTTTAGGTGCGATTGTTCTTGCAGCGCTTGACTTTGTTGCTGTAAAATTCCTCGGTGTAAATGCCACTCCATTCGGAAGGGGAATTACCGGCTTTATACTTGCAGCCGTAATAATATATATCACTCAGTTTTTCGTCGCAGGATACAGCGTTACTCTGCTTGGCGCTGTAATAGGAGCATTGGTTTACGGTATAATTGATGCCATAATCCCGGGAAAATCTATTATGTAAAAACAAATACTGGATATGATAAAGGGTCTCAGGAAAACCTGAGACCCTTTATCATATTTATACCCAAAATGCCGTTCCCCTATATTTTGACACCTAGCCCAAGCTAGGTGGGTGTCCTGTTGAAAGCCTCAGCCTTCCGCTGCCGTTGCACATATCTTAATGACATGTGTCGGGATTAGCTTGCGGCCTGACTTCCTGCTTTCAAACTCCAAACTCCCTTATGTCAACTGTAGGTTCAAAACTATAGGATACTCCGCACATTTCAGGCTATTAGTTTTTAACTTCTCGCTTGCAAATCCATTATAACATTGACCAATAAAAAAAACAAACAATGCAATACACATTTAAAGCTACTGAGTCGAGGATATTGTAATCAAACTATCAAATGCTTAATAAATCAAAATTATAATTAGTTTTACAATTTGTGCGCGCAAAATAATCCCCGTTGCTATTTTGCACCAATTCTGTTTTCTCGTGCATAATAAAAAAGATACTGCTGGGCAAATCCCGCATATTCACCAAAATAATCACGGGCAAATTCCTGTATTTCGCTAAAGCTCGCTTCCCTTTTAAAATACAGCTCCTCCATCACTCTTTTTACCCACACGTCGGTGGGAAACACATCGTATTTTGTGCCGCTGTACAACAGCGTACAGTCTGCAACCTTAGGGCCGACTCCCTGAAATTTCATAAGATGGTTTCTTGCCTCAGCGGTATCCATTGAGCAAACGGCCTCAAGGCTTATTATTCCCTCGTTAACCATCTTTGCGGCACTCATTATGTATTTGCATCTAAATCCCGCTCCGGTACGCTCCAACTCTTCCAAAGCCGCACGGGAAAGTTCCTCAACAGTGGGAAATGCATAATACTTTTCGCCGTCCATTTCTGTTTCACGGCCATAAAGCCGGGATATTTCATTCACGGTTTTCATTATCCTGGGTATCCTGTTGTTGGCAGAGATGATAAAAGATACCAGGGTTTCCCATATACTCTGCCTAAGAAGTCTTATCCCTGAGCCAAACTCTACCGCTTCCTTCATTATCTCATCTTTCATTACTTTCTCTTTAATATGCGAATAGTCTCTTCCGAGGTCAAAATAGTCAAACCATATATTCTTAAAATCCTTTATATCGGCGTTTGACAATTCCAAAACTCCGTTCCGGTACTTTACGTTTACAGCCCTGTCATATGCAACCCCCGTATAACTTCCGTCCGGTTGTTTTATCCACCTGAAACACTGTCCGCAGTCGAATACATGGACAGGGTCAAAATCCGCTACTTTCTCAACAATGACCTTGTTATTCTCTTGCTCAATTTTATATCCTTTGTATTCCATATCCTCACCGTACCTTGAATATTTTCTTAAATATTTTTTTGTGTTACTTATAATTTTTGCGTCACTTATATATAATACCCTGTTTTTCTGTTATAATTTAAATAAATATAAGTGATATGTTTGCATTAAATTTTGAAAGGAAAATGCCATGAAAGAGAAAATTTACACAATACCTGTAACCGATGCATTTAGCACCGATTGTGAATGTCCCATGTGTGTGCTGGAAAAAAAGCTGGAAGACGAAAACATCGAATATGTACTGGGACCTTTCCTGATGGAGCCTGAAGGAAGAATGGAGACAAATGAAAACGGCTTTTGCAAAAGACATTTTGAGCTTCTATACAACAGCCAGGCAAACCGTTTGGGGCTTGGGCTCATTGTTGACACCCACATGGTGGAGCAAAACTTACGGCTCAAAAAAAGCTATGAAGCCAAAAAAGAGCACCTTCAGAAAGATGCCGATGTCTCTTTTATAAAAAATCTGTCGGGCAAGCTTTCTTCAAAGCAAACCGAGACCCGCAAATTTGTGGATGAATTGATTGCTCATCTTGAAAATCTTGAGAACTCCTGTACCGTTTGCACACGAATCAACAGAACAATGGACAGGTACATAGATGTAATTCTATATCTTTATTTTAAAGAAAGTGACTTCAAAGACCTTTTTCATAGCCGAAAGGGATTTTGCTTAAAGCACCTTAAAGCTCTTCTTGAAGGCACACAAAAGTATCTTGGTCCGAAAGAGACCGCCATATTTGTAGACAATCTGCTTTCCATGCAGATAGAAAACATGGAACGTATTCAGCAGGAAGTAAACTGGTTTACCAAAAAGTTTGACTACCGCAATAATGATGCCCCCTGGGGCAATTCAAAGGACGCTCTGCCAAGAAGCATTCAAAAGCTGGTGGGCTTTTCCAGCCTCAAGTAGCAAGATCGCTCCTTCTTGCTTCCAAAGCCTTGTTGGATTCCAAAACAAGGCTTTTTGCCGTAATATTAAGGCATTCGATATTGAGGGCCGTAAGCTTTTCAACCTCGTCAATCACCTTTTGCTGGATATTCCTTAAAAGAGGCTTTATTTGGCAGCCATACACCAGCACAAGGTCCATTTCAATATATATGCCTTCCGGGTGATTCTCCACCCGAAACCTTGATATTTTATTTACCCCTTCAATATTTGAGGTAACATAATCCACTATCTGGTATATCGTATAGTCGGAAATAGTGTAGTTGCCAAGGTAGCTGAAAGTCGGCCTGACTACGGATTTCTCGCCAATAAGCTGAAATCTTCCCTTACCCTTCCTTCTAAATATCTGCAAAGGGTCGAGAAAGTAACCCGAAAAGTCTTTTTTTATCTCAAAAGTAGGTACCGGAATAACATGCTTTCCCTGTTCCTTTCTTGTGGTAAGCGCCTGCTTTATCTCAAACTCCGTTGCCACCTGGTGTATATAAACCTTTTCGCAAATCTCCGGAAGCTCCAGACGCTTTGCTATGGCTTCAACCATACCGTCCGATGTGCCGAGAATAAGTATTCCCTCCGGATTGTATTGCCTTATAGCCGTCTTTACGTCATTTGCATGCTCGTCATCTGTAAACAGGGCACACTTGATGGAGCCTATTTTTGTTTTCTCCTTTTTGGCTGAAGTACCCGCGATAATCTGTGCACCTCTTATAAGAAGACCATCATCAATAATAAAATCTATTCCCCATTCCCGGGCAACCCATACAGCCCTATGGCTTTTTCCGGTTCCGCTTGGCCCTACAAATCCAACTACCCTCAAGTTTATACCTCCATAAACTTCGAAAACTCATGCTACTTACGAGTACAAATTTTCCTCTTGTATTAAAATCAATTTTACCACAAAACTATCTTCCATTACAATGAGGATAAACCTTCCTTATCAATGAGGTACATTAAGAAAGGCTCTCTAAGTCTTAAAGACAGTCCTAAAAATATTTATTATGAAAATTATTTCCCCTAAAACAGGGAAAAGAGAGTAAATCTACTCTCTTTTTTCCCGGATATTTTTCTTTAGTTTTTTTCACTTGTTATCTTTTGCTTTTAAGCTTCTTAATCCTTGGTACCTAATATTCTTTAATCATTAGTAGGAAGAAAAATTATATTAATTGTTTAAAAGTTACTGCAAAGGTTAGTTTTTTGTAACCCTTCTTAAAAGCATTCAAAATAAAATATATGCCTCTTTCCAATTATGCCCGGAAAGAATTGCTTATATACATCATATTGCATTATACAATATATTGTATCATTTGTTCATATATTGTCAATATGTATGGAGAAAAATTTTGAAGAAAATTTGTACCATTTCTGTTTTTTTGTAATTTTATATCAAAAAGTGGGCCTGTTCGGCCCATTTCAATGCGGTTAAAGTTTAGATTTGACTTTTATTTTCACTTCTTACCATATTCACCATGCACAATTCGCATTCGGAGCATATGACAACCTTACCCCAGAAAACATTTTTTATCGTTTCAAGAAGCTCCTTGTTTCTAAAGGATTTGGCGCCATGTATAACAAGCTTTCTTGGTGCCATGGTGATAAGGGAACTTACAAGGAGGTCATCATAATTCACTTCTCCTTCGGGTATGTCGTTCATAAATTCCTGAAGGCAATCATTTGTGATTTCATGTTTGTTCTCATCAAGCAGTACATATTTATTGTCATAACTCACAATAATGTGGACAACATTGAATTTGGGTTCCTGTCTGTCAACAAAATATCTCAAAAGCATGATAAACTCCCGGTATTCCCTTTCCATGAGGAAATCATCCACTGCTTTCTCTACTATTTCTTCAAGGTCCTTCATATAATCCTTCAGGCGAAAATTTACAAAACCGTCCAGTATGACACTGTTTGAAGTTTCAAAATACTCCAGTAATCTTTTTATTATAATATTCTTCCTTCGAATCTGAAAAAAACTGTTTAATAGATTTCTATCCTCATTTTTTATTATTGCAAGAGCAAGCCTTTGTATTTCTTTCCTCTCTACCTGGGTAAAATAACAATAATTGCTGTTTATTATTCTGTATATCAACTTTTCTTCATACTTATCAATGATAAAACTCGCCAAAGCATTGGAAACATTAAAAACCAATTCCCTATATAAATGAGAATTCATGTCCGAAGGAGCATCGTCATCTGCCAAACTACAGATAACTGAAGTTGAGCCTTCCGATTCGACAACATCTCTCACCAGGTAATTTCTGTTCTTTTTATTATTTCGGGATAGTTCATTTATCAAACAGTTTTTCAAACTGTCAGCATCGTCATTAACCCCAATACAAAGAAACTGCATCAACTTCACATCCCTTCAAACGTAGTATATGTCTTAGCAATTTGTTGTATGCAG
>NZ_DAORXT010000139.1:0-4815 GCF_035371925.1 Acetivibrio sp.
CTTCATCACGTAACTGAAAATACAATTTTTCTGCCTCTTCTTCACTTTTGAAATAATTAATTGCAACATTATAATCATTAGCAGCAAAGAGTTTTGCTATTTCCCTTCCAACTCCCCTTGAAGCCCCTGTAATTAAAACAGTTTTATTCATTGATACTCCTTTTTCCCTCCCGTATTATAAATACTGCATATTATGCTATGTTTTAACATTAGGCATATCTTATCCAAAGATACCAAACTGTCAAGCATCATTGACTATTATACAATTATAGCATATAATCATAGAAAAAAACTATGACAAGGTGATGCTATGACACTCCAACAGTTGAAATATATTATTAAAATTGTCGAATGTGGTTCAATTACCGAAGCCGCCAAACAACTATTTATTACACAGCCCAGTCTTTCAACGGCTGTTAAAGATCTTGAAAAAGAACTTGGGATAGAAATATTTTACCGCACAGCAAAAGGGATTTCTTTGTCAGATGATGGCGCTGAATTCCTCTCTTATGCACGTCAGATCATAGAACAAACGGAACTTATGGAACAGCGATATATGGGGAAAAAACCTTCAAAAAAACTTTGCTCAATATCTACCCAACATTATGCTTTTGCTGTCAACGCTTTTGTTGAATTACTTTTGGATTTGGATATTGATGAATATGAATTTACCCTTCGTGAAACAAGAACATATGAAATTATTGAAGATGTGAAAAATCTACGAAGTGAGATTGGAATTATATATTTAAGTAATTTTAATGAAAAAGTCCTTAATAAAATACTAAAGGAAAACCACTTGGTATTTAATCTTCTTTTTGAAGCTGATCCTCACGTTTTTATCAGCTCGAAGCATCCTCTTGCCAAGAATGCAGCAGTAACTCTAGAAGACTTAAATAATTACCCGTTTCTTGCTTTCGAACAAGGTAATTATAATTCTTTTTATTTTTCCGAAGAAATCCTCAGTACTATTTCCAGAAAGAAAACAATTTATGTTAGCGACCGTGCCACTCTTTTCAACTTACTGATTGGGTTAAACGGATACACCATCTGTTCAGGTGTTTTGAGCAGGGATCTCAACGGGGATAATATTATTTCCGTGCCACTTATAACAGATGAACGAATGCGTATTGGCTGGATTGCGAATGAAAAGGCTCACCTCAGTCCATTGGTCTTTAAGTATATTTCAAAATTAAAAAAGTGGATTTGCGAATATGGATATAATATAGAGTCAATATAAATGCCTCCGCTTCCAATTAAGCAGAGGCATCATTCATGCAACAAGCAACGTATTTATTGCTTCATAGATTCTTTGAGCAATGTATGGATTGTTCATTGTGTATAGGTGTATTCCATCGACTCCCTGTGCTATCAAATCAATTATTTGGTCAACAGCATAGGCAATTCCGGCATCTCTCAAAGCTTGCGGATTGTTCTCATACCTATTCATAATAGCGAGGAATTTTTTGGGGAGATTTACTCTACAAATTGCAACTATTCTTTCAATCTGCTTCTTGTTCACAACGGGCATAATACCAGCCTCAATAGGAACGTTGATACCTGCAATAGCAGCTCGTTCCCTGAATGAATAAAAATAATTATTATCAAAGAACAACTGTGTTATCAGTTGATTTGCGCCTGCATCCACTTTCCGTTTCAGATTGCGGATATCTTCAATAATTGTAGGACTTTCAAAATGGCCTTCCGGATAACAAGCTGCTATTATATTAAAGTCTCCATGTTCTTTTATAAATGAAATCAAGTCGTTAGCAAATTTAAAATCATTCTTCGGATTAAAACCAGGATTAACATCCCCTCTCAGTGCGAGAATATTTTCAATTCCAGCACTTCTTAAGTCTTCCAACATTTTAAGCACTTCACCTTTTGTAAGGTTGATGCAAGGAAAATGGGCAACACTTTCGATACCATAATTATTTTTAATGGCAGAGGCTATTTTAAACGTATCAGTGTTGCTCTCGCTTCCTCCTGCACCATATGTCACGCTAATAAAATCCGGATTAAGTGCTTTCAATTTTTTAATCGTATCATAAATTGTATTGACAGTGTCTGTTCTTCTAGGAGGAAATACTTCAAATGAAAAAACCCTTTTCATTTGATACAATTCACATATTTTCATACCGACAAACTCCTTCTAATTTCTTTTGCTGCAATAACCATATTTTCGAGGCTGGAAACAGTTTCTGTTTTTCCCCTTGTTTTAAGACCGCAGTCAGGATTAACCCACAGCTTCTCCTTAGGTATCTTTTCAAGCATTTTAATTAGTGCTTCCTTAATTTCCGGAACACTAGGAATTCTTGGTGAATGAATATCATAAACACCAGGGCCTACTTGCGTTTTAAATCCACATTCGCTTAGTGTGTCAACGATACTCAAATCTGAACGTGCTGCTTCAAAAGTAATTACATCTGCATCCATATTCTCAATATCCTTTATAATATCCGCGAATTCACTGTAACACATATGAGTGTGTATTTGTGTTTCAGGTTTTACGCCGCTATGAACAAGCCTGAAAGCAGGGATTGCCCAATCAAGATATTCGCTGTGCCAATCGCTTTTTCTCTGAGGCAATTTTTCTCTGAGAGCAGCTTCATCAATTTGAATAATTTTTATCCCGTTTGCTTCAAGCTCAAGAACTTCATCTCTAATAGCAAGAGCAATTTGGAATGCACAATCTTTCAATGTAATGTCTTCCCGCGGGAAAGACCAGTTTAAAATTGTTACCGGACCGGTTAGCATCCCTTTTACGCATCTTGATGTAAGTGACTGTGCATATACAGAATAATCAACAGTTATTTGTTTTGAGCGGGAAATATCACCCCATATTATAGGAGGTTTTACACATCTTGTACCATAAGACTGTACCCACCCCTTCTCTGTGATCAAAAACCCATCAAGATTTTCACCAAAATACTCAACCATGTCATTACGCTCAAATTCCCCATGAACCAGCACGTCAAGACCTATTTTTTCTTGCAAGGCAATCCATTCTGCAATTTTTTCCTTGTTAAACGTTACATATTGCTCAAATGTAATCTTCCCTTTTTTATAATTGGAACGGTTCTCTTTCACTTCTGCTGTCTGTGGAAGAGAACCAATTGTAGTTGTCGGAAGTAGCGGTAAATTGAATACTGCTTTTTGGATTTTTTCGCGTTCCTCAGAATTAGGATGCCGGATAAAATCATCTTTTGATAGCCCGGAAACAGCCACCTGAACAGCTGTATTTTCACAATTCCTTGACAAATTAAAAAGTTTTTGATTTTCAACATATTCCACAGTTGAAGTAGGATCGCTACATAATAGTATTCTTTTAAGTTCTGATAATTCTGCTAACTTTTCCTCAGCAAAAGCAAGATGTTTTTTATACTCCTGAGAAAGACTGCTCTCATTTTTTAGAGTATATGGGACATGAAGAAGAGAACAGGATGTACTTAATACAATGTCCTTGCAGTATTCGCCTAATTCTCTGATCAAATTCACAGTATTAGAATAGTTGTTTCTCCAAATGTTCTTTCCGTTGACAACGCCTGCAAAAAGAGTTTTATCCTCCGGAAATCCGAAACTCCTCACAAGTTCCAATGTCTTTTCCCCTTCGACAAAATCAAGACCGATTCCGTCAAACGGCATAGTAATAACTTTATTATAACAATCCCTTATATCACCAAAATAAGTTTGCAAAAGCACTTTCGTATTGTTCTTTTCTGAAAGAATTCTCTCATAAATTTTGCTAAAAAGAACTATATCCTCTTCAGATAAATCCATAACAAGAGCTGGCTCGTCAAACTGAACCCACCCGGCACCCAAAATACTAAATTTATTCAGAATATCTGAATATGCACGAGCAATATCAGCTATAGAATCATCAATCGTTCTTATGCCTGTAAATTTAACAAGCTTTAAAAATGTGAAAGCTCCAATAAAAGCACTCTTTGTTTCAATTCCGCAATTTCTCGCTTCCACATACTCATCAAATGGCTTTGTCCCTACAAGTAAAATTTCGGTGTCGTCATCAATTTCAGGCACTATATAATGATAATTTGTATTAAACCATTTTTTCATGGGCAAAGCCTTTACATCGCCCTTATCTCCCTGATATCCTCTCGCCATAGCAAAATACTCGTCTAAGGCATCTAATTTGAGTTGCCTGTATTGATTTGGGACGATATTCAATAAAACAGCAGTATCCAATAGATTATCATAAAATGAGAAATCATTTGAGGTTATAAAATCAATTCCGTTGTTTTTTTGAACTTTCCAATGTTCTTCTCTCAGCTTGGAGGCTGTAGCTTGTAGTTCTTCTTTCGTCAGTTCTTTCTTATGATATTTTTCTACCGCAAACTTTAACTCTCTTAAAGCGCCAACTCTTGGATAGCCTATAACAGATGTTCTCATAACTTTCATCCTTTCATCTTAGCCTACTTGAAAAATACTATCACAAAAATCGTAGTCATAGGTAATATCTGATATTTATTATTAGGCATAGTTTATAACTATGGCTGCGCATTAATTTTTAACCCTGACTTAAACTCTACCATATATATCATTGGCTTATAAAAGGTCTAAAAAAACCTACAAATGGTGCAAAAATACCATTTGTAGGAGTCATTAGCTTATCAGCATCTAGAGACAAACTCTATTGCAGGTAATATTTAGGGTTAATTTTATCATTATTAAATCTCAATGTCACGTAGGGTTTCACAAATTCAAAATAACGTTAATATATTTTAAACAACAATCTTCCATACAACTATTGAAACTATCACAATCCATAAAATTACAATCGGAACAGCATAGTACCAT
>NZ_DAORXT010000140.1:0-4762 GCF_035371925.1 Acetivibrio sp.
AAATTGTATATCAGTTGAGAGCGTGACATAATTTCGGTAAGAATGGGAAATTTCGCAAAATAGAGCCATATTGTTAGTTGGGATTTGGGGTGAATATAATTGAAATTTAAAAGAGCTGTTGTTGCTTTAATCGTATTGATTTGTTTTTGTATAACTTTGTTTGCTGCGTTTAAAGCAGGTATGAAATATTGTATCAATAAAAGACTTAATCAAGATAGAGAATGTTACATAGGTAGTTTTTATTCTGAATTATGCCTAACAATAGAGCTATTATCGTCAGTGGAGGACTGGGAACTCAGTATTCAGAGTACTACTATAAGAAAGAACCCATTCAGACAGTTGTTAACTAAATTGAATTCCATGAAGAAATTGAATGAATATGCATATTGGAACATGAGAAATGACAAAAATGCATATGTGTTTACAGACCTTAAAGAGTCATTTGGGTTGATACAAACCACTATAGGAGACGGTTGGACCTGTGATGATTTTTTAAAAGATGGTGTCCTCTCTCAAAATGAAATCAGATTTTTAATTTCTCTAAAGCAGGATTTGGAGAGAATTAAGAATAGCTTATACAACGAGGAGACCGGGCAAGCAAATTCAAACATTACAATGGAGGAATTGCGCGATATTGTTAAGCCTTTTACGGACAAATATGATCGCGGCTTTATATTAATACAGAACAACTAATTCGATTTTAATTTTTTCGTTAATCAAAAATTTGTTACTTTTATACTGCGACTTGTCCTTACCTCTCTGAGTATTGGTGCTGTTAAGCTGTCATATGTTTATATTCTTAGACTAATGTCATAAAGGTGTAATCAGGATATTGCCTGCAAATTTCCTCATACAGTTTTTTATCAAGTAATGCAGGAAACAGAGGAGATTTATAAGTTATGTATCCTTTCCCGTCTTGATCATAAAAAGTACAAGCTGCCAATTCCTCGATAAAATTTATCATATCTTTTTCGCTTTTTTCTTTGGGAGCTTTCTGCAACACTTCGTCTGAAACATTTAATATTCTGTATCCATCTGCTCTGTCGCCTTCTAGAATATAGTATTTTCCGTTATACTTGATACATTTAACGCCACTATATTATCCCCACTTACCAAAAACATAGGTGCTAAGAAATCCCGTATCCAACCTGTGTAAGCCCATACCGTTCTTCCTTTCAATTACATTTAACTCTATTATACAATGGTTTAATTATTCAATATATAAAAACCATTATATATAAATGATTAGAAAAGTTCAATTTTTACTTTGTGTAATTAGGATTTTACATTAACGATACATTTCAAATTTAAATTCTGTCCATTGATGGATGAATCCTACTCTTTCAGTAAAAAGCAAAGATTCGTAAGAAGAGAGAAAAGAGCTGTTATGCGTAGAGTGGCAAGTATGGTAAAATTGTGGTTAATATTGGATATTTTTCGGACGCAACCTTTTGCTTTTTTATTATTGTACCGGCAATGAATACAATAATAGGAAATAGAGTAATAAATATATAGGAATTTAATAAAATAAATGTCTTGAAGTATTATAAATTATTAAGTATAATATATAAAGTCCCCTTAATGATTATTCTTAAGAGGAATAATGATAAGTTAATATTTGGTCGTGCTAGATGGGGAGGTAGCGGTGCCCTGTACCTGCAATCCGCTATAGCAGGGTTGAATTCCTATAATAGGCATGCTTCTGTAAGGTCTGCCCTTTGTAAGTGGCAATGAAAATTGGGTCCTACGCAACGGAAGTCTATGAACCCCGTCAGGTTCGGAAGAAAGCAGCGGTAAGTAGTCCCTTTCGTGTGCCGTGGGATTGCCTGATTTGAGCTAACTGCATTGGTTACGCTTGTATATGCATGTCGAAAATAGGTGCACGACCATTTAAAATAAAACATAAGCATATCAAATTGACTTAAAAAGCTATTTAAACTATTAAATAGCTTATTTTATATTAATCAGCTTTTTGATATAAAGGGAGCAGGAGGATTTTTGTGTCATATCTGGCTTTATATAGAAAATGGAGACCTATGGTCTTTGAAGATGTGGTTGAACAGGAACACGTTGTAAAGACGCTAAGGAACAGTATCAGTTCCGGACGTATAGCTCATGCATATCTCTTTTGTGGGACAAGGGGTACCGGAAAAACCACCATGGCAAAAATTTTTTCGAGGGCTGTAAACTGTTTGGAGACAAAAAACGGTGACCCTTGCAACCAATGTGAGGTTTGTCAGGGAATACTTAGCGGAAGCCTTTTGGATGTCATAGAAATAGATGCCGCATCAAACAATAGTGTGGATGATATAAGGGATATCAGGGATGAAGTCATATATACTCCTTCAAAAGCCAGATACAAGGTTTATATTATTGACGAAGTTCATATGCTTTCAACAGGGGCATTCAATGCACTTTTAAAGACTTTAGAGGAGCCGCCGGCCCATGTGATATTTATTCTTGCAACTACTGAGCCGCACAAGCTCCCTGCAACCATACTGTCCCGCTGCCAAAGGTTTGATTTCAGGAGAATTCCGGTTGATAGTATTGTAAAAAGAATTGAGTATATTGCCAAAGAAAGTGGAGTGGAAATACAAAGGGAAGCATCGAAACTTATTGCAAAGCTTTCTGATGGTGCCTTAAGAGACGCCATAAGCATATTGGACCAATGCATATCCCTTGGGAACAAGGAGCTGACCTATGAAGATGTTTTATCTGTAGTAGGCCTTGTGGCAGATACCTTTATTGGCGATGTCGTAGATGCCGTAAAGAATAAAGAGGTAGACAGGGTGCTTAAGGCTGTTGATGAACTGGTGATGGAAGGCAAGAATATCAGCCAGTTTGTTTCTGAGATGGTGATGTATTACAGAAATATGATGATTTGCAGCTCGGTATCGAATCCCGAAGATATAATTGATGCTCCATTGGATTCAATTCAAAAGATGAAGGAGCAGTGCAACGGGCTGGAGCTGTTTGAGATTGTGGCCGTGATAAAAGAGCTGTCTTCACTGGAAGCGACGCTGAAATTGACTTCGCATCCAAGGGCTCTTTTGGAAGCTACTCTTATCAAGCTTTGTGAAAATAAAGTGGACTTGGGTGATGCCGGAGTATTGGCGAGAATCCAGTTATTGGAGAAGAGTATTAATGACATTATGGAAAAGGGTGTTGCCGTACCCAGGAATGATTCCGGCAGCTCTGAGACTGCGAATTCCGATAAAGGAAATTCGGCATCCGGAGATGACAAACCCATTGAGAAAAAGAATATTGCCAAAAACATGAAGGGAATTGAAGCGTGGCAGGAAGTATTGAATGAGCTTAAGAGCAGAGGCAGAATGGCTGTATATGCCTACCTTTTGGATACCAAACTTATAGAGTTGGGCTCAAATCAAGTTGGAATAGTGTTTAACAATGGCTGCAGAATGCTCGTTGAAAAATCCGAAAACATTGAAGTTGTAGAAAAGTGCCTTTGTGATTGCCTTGGAAAAAATGTTCGGGTTAAATGTTTGGATGAAGAAGACATTGTTGATGCAGGCAAAAAAGAGGAAAAGGATGAGCTCATTGAGAAGGCTCAGGATTTTGCCGAAAAGTTGGATGTCAAACTGAATATAATTGACGAGTGAATTTCAAAAATTTTACTGGTGTTTTTAGCATATATTGATATATAATGATGGTTAGGTATTTTTAAATTCGGATATATGTAATCTGAATATATAATATAAAATTGGAGGTAGACGATAATGGCAAAAGGCGGTTTCCCGGGATTCGGCGGAAATATAAACAATCTGGTAAAGCAGGCGCAAAAGATGCAAAGGGATATGGAGAGAGTTCAGGAAGAACTCAAGGACAAAACTGTTGAAGCATCTGCCGGTGGAGGAGCAGTTACTGTAATTGCCACAGGAAAGAAAGATATTAAGGAAATTACTATAAAACCGGAGGTTGTTGACCCTGATGATGTTGAAATGCTCCAAGACCTTATACTTGCAGCAGTCAACGAAGCTTTAAGAAAAGCCGATGAAATGGTTACAACCGAGATTAGCAAGGTTACGGGCGGATTGGGTGGAATTCCCGGTTTGTTTTAGTTGATGTTTACAATGATAAAGGGTGAAAATACATGAGCTTTTATGCTGCACCGATAGCAAGGCTTATAGAGGAGTTTGAAAAGCTCCCCGGCATAGGCCACAAGACTGCCCAGAGATTGGCCTTTCATGTGCTGGATATGCCTCAGGAAAAAGTTGATAGGCTGGCAAACGCCATAACCGAAGCAAAGCAAAAAACAAAATTCTGTTCGGTATGCGGTAATTTAACCGATTCGGAGGTTTGCCCGCTTTGCAGTTCGGAAAAAAGGGACAGCTCTATAATTTGTGTCGTTGAAGACGCAAGGGATGTTGTTGCAATGGAGAAAATACGGGAGTTTAAAGGGCTTTACCATGTACTTCACGGAGCAATATCGCCTATGCAGGGGATTGGCCCGGAGGATATTAAAATCAAGGAGCTTTTGGACAGGATAAAGGAAGGAAATATCAAAGAAGTTATTATTGCGACAAATCCCAATATTGAGGGTGAAGCTACTGCCATGTATATTTCAAAGCTCGTTAAGCCTTTGGGTATTAGGACCACGAGAATAGCTCACGGAATACCTGTGGGCGGAGACCTTGAATATGCGGATGAGGTTACATTGGCAAAGGCTTTGGAGGGAAGACGCGAGATTTAGTTCCCTTTAAGATGCTGTCTACATCAAATAAACTCCTATCATTTTGCAAAT
>NZ_DAORXT010000141.1:0-4730 GCF_035371925.1 Acetivibrio sp.
TTATAAATTATGCAGTTTTTAATATTCCCACAATCTCTTGGTTCCAATTTCATCTTCTGCAATAATGCCGTTTTTTATACTTTCATTTTTGAGCTCATCATAGAATAACGCATAAGCAGTCATCATGTACGGTATTGTAATGGCAAAACCAATGGAAAAAGTGAATATCGAAATCAATATCCAGCCAATAAAGCTCAAGGTAAGCAAAAAGAGCTCTTTCCTATGTCCTTTCATCATTCTTTTGCTCAAATCCGCCACTTTCCTAATGTCCATTGTAGGATTGTCGGCCAATATAAAAAAGCTCATACTATAATCAAGCGCCTTGAATATTCCCGGCACAATCAATAAAAGCGACCACACTAAAATTAAAAGAGTAGTCCAAATATAAAGTGCTGCAGCGTTTATAAAATACCTAAAACCGTAAAACACATACTTTAAGCTGACACGGTAAGGGTGCTCAGCTGTATCGAGAGTTATTTTTACCTTTTTTCCAAGAGATATTTCCGCTCCAAAAAGATTAAATTTCCCTTTTATCTTTTTTTCCTTTTCTTTATCATTCTTTTCTTTTTTGGTCCTAGGCTCCTTTTCCGCCCTTGCTATACCTAGAAAGTAAATGGTACATCCTAATACTATCGGACCGTTAATTATTAATGACGTCTGCAAGCTCAAACGCCCCAGCAAAAGAAACAACAGAACATAAAACAGCACCACCATTATATACAAAAGTGCCAAATTCGCTCCATTGTTGCTTAGCTGGAATCTCGCTTTCCTTTTTAATCTTCCCAAATCCATCAAACATTACCCCCACATATATCTAATTCATTTTATCTTCGTTCATTCTGCTATTTTATCATATTCTTTAATTCAATACAAAGAAAAAAACTCATAACTTAACCGTAATATACCATTATTTTATGCATTTTTAAGGTATAATTCACTGGCTTAACCCCAAAATAAATAGTATTTATGTCTTCTCTAAGTTATAATAATATTGATATACTTGTTTGCAAATAATAACTCAAAGGATGTGATAAACGTGTCAAAAATCACTTTCCCAAAAGATTTCATATGGGGTTCTGCAACAGCGGCATATCAAATCGAAGGTGCATACAATGAAGATGGCAAAGGTGAATCTGTGTGGGATCGCTTTTCCCATACTCCGGGTAAAATAGCCGACGGTCATACCGGAGATACCGCATGCGACCACTATCATCGTTATGAAGAAGACATCAAAATAATGAAAGAACTCGGCCTTCAGTCATACAGGTTTTCCATCTCATGGCCCAGAATTTTCCCCGAGGGAACAGGTCAGTTAAATCAAAAGGGATTGGATTTCTACAAGCGGCTGACAAATCTGCTTTTGGAAAACGGAATTACGCCGGCAATCACCCTTTACCACTGGGATCTTCCTCAAAAACTTCAGGACAAGGGCGGATGGCAAAATAGAGATACCACCGATTATTTTACAGAATATAGCAGAGAAATATTTAAAGCCTTAGGAGACATTGTTCCGATATGGTTTACTATCAACGAACCCGCAGTTGTGACTATTCTTGGTCATTTATTGGGCGTTCATGCTCCGGGCATAAAAGACCTTCGCACATCCCTGGAGGTTGCTCACAATCTCCTTTTGGCCCACGGCAAAACCGTAAAACTGTTTAGAGAAATGGGAACCGACGGCCAAATAGGGATAGCTTACAATTTATCGTATCATTATCCCGCATCCGAAAAGCCTGAGGATGTTTTAGCAGCAGAGCTGGCGTTCTCAGTGGCGGCAAGATGGTATCTTGACCCTGTGCTAAAAGGCTGCTACCCCGAAAACGCATTGGAGTTTTATAAAAAGAAGGGTATTGAGCTTTCATTCCCTCAGGAAGACCTGAAGATTATCAGCCAGCCAATAGACTTTTTGGCCTTCAACAACTATTCTTCGGAATTTATAAAGCATGATCCGTCCAGTGATTCGGGTTATTCTCCTGCAGAAAACATATTGGAGAAGCTTGAAAAAACAGATATGGACTGGGTTATATATCCTGAAGGTATGTACGATCTGCTTATGCTCCTTGACAGGGATTACGGAAAGCCGAATATAATTATCAGTGAAAACGGAGCCGCCTTTAAAGATGATATAAGCAGTCACGGAAGGATAGAAGACACAAAGAGAATCCAGTATCTTAAGGATTATCTGACCCAAGCTCACAGAGCAATTCAGGACGGTGTAAACTTAAAAGGATATTATTTGTGGTCTCTTATGGACAACTTCGAATGGGCCTACGGGTACAACAAGAAATTCGGTATCGTACATGTAAACTTGGAAACCCAGGAGAGAAAAATAAAAGACAGCGGTTACTGGTATAAGGAAGTCATTAATAACAACGGCTTCTAACTTATACATAAGGAACATAATCATACGGCACAAAACATAAAATGCTAATGTGCATCCGTATCCGAATGTCCATTAGCATTTTAATTTACTCTATAACTCTAAAGCAATATATTTTATTAATATTAATATGCGCGACTTTATTTTTTCTCTTAAGCTCAATCCAGCCCTCCCGACATTCACTTACCACTCCAGATACACCAATATGAAGGAGCATTGACCACAGAGAAAAATACGCAACTATTTTCTTTCCCACATATTGTTTTAAATGACCATCCATTAAAATACCACCCTTCACATTTTTCTGGATAGTTATGTGTTAAATGATTTAAAAATAATATGTAGGGGATTAAGCCAATAAAACTATCCATATATATTTTATCATTAATAACTCATAAATAGAAGCATCTAATAGCTTTTACCCAAACTTATAAGTTCAGTAATGTAAAAACCCTGCAATTTACCTGAATAAATTACAGGGTTTTAGAATGGGGTTTTAATTTATATGGGGTTTTAAGAAAAACCTACCCATTTAACGGGTAAAGTTAAAACCACTTTTATAGACTCGGAATTGTACGTACCAAATATCTCTTTAAGATTGTAGCGTCTGTGGAATCAACTTTTCCGTCATTATTAAGATCCGCAGCTCTCAAGTCATTAATAGGAAGCTCGCGAACAACTTTTAATAAATATCTTTTAAATAATGAATAATCTGTTGAATTAACATTTCCATCGCCGTTTATGTCTCCCTTGATAAACGAACCACTTGGGGTAGGAGTAACCACAGGGGAAGTTGGATTAGAAGTTACTTGCGGCACTCCATCCGGATAGTATTTTACATATTCATACTCTGCTGTTAATGGAGTTCTTCCGTCATATGGCCCCAACCATCCGTCCACACCTGTTCCAGGCCATAAATTCATCATAATTTTACCTGGAGTAACCGGTATATTTCTGGTTCCGCGATAGACTTTTTTACCGTCAACATAAAAGTCTATATAGCCCGGTCTCCACTCAAAACCATATGTATGAAAATCCTGAGAAGCGTCAAATCCTAGATTATAATAATATTCGTTTCCGCCAACCCCGTCCTTGTACCAGTTGAATTGAACTTGAGTTGTGTTTTTACCTAAAATCTCGATATCGATTTCGTCCCATGGATTGTTGTCTGAAGGTCCTGTATATGTGAAGAATGATGAAACAATACCTGTATTCTTTGCAGCTTTCATTCTTACTTCATAATAACCGTATCCGAAAAATGCTTTTGTGCGATATTCACCACTTTTATACGGATATGAACCGCCATATTCCCTGTCAAGGGTTAGAACCATCTTGCCATTGGCAAATGTCACCTGAGAAGGCTTCCAAACACAGTTGAACACGGAGCCGTTTGCCCAATCTGCCTTCTCCCATTGACTGGAGTCAAAATTTGAGAACACTGCAGAAAAGTTTGACTTATTATGAGTAACCGCAGGGGTGGAAGTAACCGCTGGAGTAGAAGTAACCACAGGAGTAGAAGTTGTTTGCGGTACACCGTCAGGATAGTATTTTACATATTCATACTCTGCATTTAAAGGAGTTCTTCCGTCATATGGACCCAACCATCCGTCCACACCTGTTCCAGGCCACAAATTCATCATAATTTTACCTGGAGTAACCGGTATATTTCTGGTTCCGCGATAGACTTTTTTACCGTCAACATAAAAGTCTATATAGCCCGGTCTCCACTCAAAACCATATGTATGAAAATCCTGAGAAGCGTCAAATCCTAGATTATAATAATATTCGTTTCCGCCAACCCCGTCCTTGTACCAGTTGAATTGAACTTGAGTTGTGTTTTTACCTAAAATCTCGATATCGATTTCGTCCCATGGATTGTTGTCTGAAGGTCCTGTATATGTGAAGAATGACGAAACAATACCTGTGTTCTTTGCAGCTTTCATTCTTACTTCATAATAGCCGTATCCGAAAAATGACTTTGTGCGGTATTCGCCGCTCT
Organism: Acetivibrio sp.; assembly: GCF_035371925.1. Classification (NCBI taxonomy): domain Bacteria; kingdom Bacillati; phylum Bacillota; class Clostridia; order Acetivibrionales; family Acetivibrionaceae; genus Acetivibrio; species Acetivibrio sp. The sequence continues at coordinate 4,380 of NZ_DAORXT010000141.1, forward strand.
TATACGGATATGAACCGCCATATTCCTTGTCAAGAGTCAAAACCATCTTCCCATTGGAAAACGACACTTGAGAAGGTTTCCAAACGCAGTTGAACACCGAACCGTTTGCCCAATTCGCCATCTCCCATTGACTGGAGTCAAAATTTGAGAACACTGCAGAAAAAGGTGTAGTTACTACATTTGCAGCTTCCACTTTTGGCAAAGGAGAAGCAAACAGCGGTAAAATCAGCAGCAACAAAGCAGCTAATAGTGAAATTACCCTCTTTTTCATAAGATACCTCCCGAAAAATAAAATAATAATATGATTGTCCCACAAAAAGCTAGAAAATATAAACAAATAGAGCAAAATAT
>NZ_DAORXT010000142.1:0-4597 GCF_035371925.1 Acetivibrio sp.
TACCAAGAATTATATTGAACGAAGCTATTTAATGTGATATAATAAAAAATAAAATTATATAAATTTCTATTGTTCAACATGACATTTCTTACATTTATTTGATTTTCTTAGAAACTTTTCGTTTTATACTGCTTGCGAATAATTTGATTTTAGAATTATTTGTATGAGTGTTTATATGTTATTTCATTGTTTTTTAGTATTCCAAAAAGGAGGAAAAACGTATGAAAAACATGAAGTTGAGTTTGTTGTTTTTCGCGATTTTGCTAACTTTTACGTTTATTACCGGTTGTGCAAAAAAGCCTGCCAGTGCAGAAGAAAATCCAAAGCCGTCGGTGAATTACATTCCGGATCAAAGATTTGATTTGAACGGGTATACCGTTAAGATTGCTCAATGGTGGGATGCAAGTCCGAAGGATGATGCAACTATATCACGCTACAAGCTAGTGGAAGAGAAATATAATTGCAAAATTGAGCATATAACCATTACATGGGATCAGATTGTAAGCAAATTTACTTCATCGGTATTATCGGGAGAACCGATAGCAGACATTGTTTTGTTTGAAATGACCAGGGCTCTTCCGGTGCTTGCCGAATCGGATCTTATAATTCCGGTGGACGACTATTTTAACTTTGATGATTCGAAATGGCCTCCTATAATCAAGCAAGTAGGAAAATATAAAGGAAAGCAATATGGATTTGCGAACTTTTCCTGGAATTTGTCAGGTATTTTTTACAATAAAGCATTGTTTGAAAGACTGGGATTGCCTGACCCATATGAGCTTCAGGAGAGCGGAGATTGGACATGGGAAAAATTTGTACAAATAGCACAGGAAGCAACAAGAGATGAGGATGGGGACGGAGAAAATGACGTGTGGGGATTGGCAATTCAAGCCCATAATTTATATTCTCCTCTTGTTTTATCAAATAATGCCAACATAATAAATTTTGATGAGAACGGTAAAGCAATTTTTGCTCTTGATGATCCGAATGCCATTGAAGCCCTCCAGTTTTTTGGAGACTTGTATAACAAGTATAAGGTTGTGTCACCTGCTATTGATTCCACTGACTGGTATGAGGCTCCCAGAAAATTTGCCAGCGGCAATATTGCCATGTTTTTCGGACAAGGCTGGGACGGACAGGATTTCAAAAAAACGTTGAAGGATAATTTTGGTTTTGTATTTTTCCCGAAAGGACCTAAAGCATCCGACTACATAGTTCCTGTTATGCAGGAATCCAAGATATATGTAATGCCCAAACATGCAAAGCATCCTAAAGAGGTAGCTAAAATTTTTGAAGAAGTATTTATATTTTACAACGACATGGCAGGTTTCAAGTACTGGACCGATACTTTTTTGGACACCTATAAAGAGCGAGATACCGCCAGAAAGATGCTTGACAAGGGAAAGGTCTCAATGCATCAGGGGTATCCTACCTTTGACAGTATGCTTTTTAATAAGATAGCTGATCAAATTATAGATAAAAATGTTCCGGCAGAAACCTTTATAATAAACATTAAAGATGAAGCACAAAAAGCTCTTGATTCTGAGTTTGAATGATAAATTAGATTCATTAAAGCAAGTACTTCCAGCTCAATCAGGTAGGAGGCTATTTTCATGAAATCCACTAATTCGACAGACTGGTTTTATGCAATTACGAAATTTTGCAAAAAAACAATAAAAAGTGTGGTGAAAAAATTCAAGAAATCATATTTTTATTGTGTCAAGTTTGATAAAATACTTGATTTCTTTAGTGTACCTTTAAGAAGTATCAGGATACGGACAAGGCTTTTTATTTCTTTTACTTCCATTGCCCTGATACTTTTACTTGTTACCGGTTATCTGTCCTATAGCAAATCCAGCAAGGCTATGAGAACGAAAATCAGCACTTATTCAATACAGGTAACAAATCAGCTGGGCGGTATAGTGGATAGAGAAATGGACAAATATGGGGATTTTCTGAATGATTTTTCTTCAGAGAGAACGCATTTTCAGGATGTTTTGGTTAAAATTACAGATCCCGGCACGGATATGTTTTCCAGAAAGGTACTGATAGAAGATGTTCAAAACTATATGTCCCAGATGGTAGCGACTTTGGGCAATAAAATTGAGTTGATGAAAGTTGTGGTAAATAGTGAAATTGAGGCGGTGTATGGCAATATCAATATAATTGCAGCCAAAGATATGGATAAGATTATTGAAGATATTGAGAGCTCGCAGGAAATTAACAATTTCGGATTTTATGTTCCGGGAAACGTCCAGGGAGAAAAGAAGTGCTATCCGATGATTACCAAAAAAATCATATCGGTTAGAACAGGAAAAAAGCTGGGATATATTATTTTTGTTTTGAAGGATGACTTTTTGACAAAAGAGTACCAAGATGTGGATTTGGGAGAAGAAACCGGTATTTTTATAATGAATGAAGAAGGCGTTGTGGTATCAAGCAATAATAAAGGAATACCTATAGGTGATAGATTTCAGGATGAGGAATTCATTAATAATTTGGCAATAAGCAAAGATAAAGGAATATATTCTTTCCCGGCAACCGTAAACAGCAAACATTGCCTGATTACGTTCACTTACCTGAATGAGTATGGATTGTATCTGGTCAGCAATATTCCTTACTCATACCTCAACAGGGAATCCAACAACCTGTTGATGACGATAATTATTGTGTTTGCAATCTGTTTTTTAATTACTGTTTTTCTATCCCTTATAATAACCCGAAGTATTTCTTCACCTTTGCAAAAGCTTGTGGAGTTAATGAAGATAAACAGTGACGGATGTCTTACTGTTGATGAGACCGACAGCAACAAAGATGAGATTAGTGTTGTAATAAAAAACTTTAACGATATGATTGAAAACATAAGAAAAATAGTATTAAAAGGCAATGAATCGTCAGAGCGTGTTCTGGAAAGTTCGCAAAAAATAAGGCTGTCGGCAAATAAGTCGATGGGTCTTACATCGGATATTGCTTCCACTATGGATGTGATAGCCCGGGGCTCGGCAAAACAAGCGGAGGATATTTCCGATGCGGTTAATTGGATGGATAAGCTGTATGAGGGAGTAAAGGAAGTTGAATCCAAAACCATTTTTGTATCCGATATTGCAAATAACACTCACATATTGAGCGAAACTGCCCTTGGTGTTGTTGAAGAATTGAAAAATAAATCAATGGAAAGTAAAGAGGTGACAAACAAGATAATTTATGACATCACATCGCTAAATAACGATATGAAGGAAATAAAGAAGATTATAAAGATGATTTTGGATATATCGGGTCAAACAAAATTGCTTGCATTAAATGCAACTATTGAGGCAGCCAGAGCAGGTGAGGCGGGAAAGGGATTTGCCGTGGTGGCTTCCGAAGTAAAAAAGCTTGCAAATCGTACAAAGGATGCATCAAATGTTATAAACAACTTATTGAACACCATACAGCAAAAAACCGAGTCCACAGTGGATTATGCCAACAGCACCAGTCATATAATAAGCCAGCAGTTGGAATCGGTAATTCAGACGGATAATGCGTTTAAGACCATACGTGGAGGAATGGCGGATATTTCCGAGCAAATTAACAATGTGCATAATTCGGTAAAAGAAATAGTGTCGCTAAATGAGATGGTAAAAAATGCATTGGGCAATATCGCTGTTTTATCGGAGACGGCGGCTGCAACATCACAGAATGTGTCTTCAAATTCTCATGAACAACTGATGGGAGCCGAAGAACTGTCGGAGTATGCGGAGCAGCTGAACAAAATGGCGCAAGAGCTTAATGAAACAATGTCCATATTTAAAATCGGTGCAAAGCAGTAATATTACGTTTATAAATTAAAGTTTAGAAATTATTAATAAATTATTCATAAGTTTTTAATAACTATCGGGTAATATTAAAATAACCAGTGAAAAACCTTTTATTATAGATTTAATCTTCTATACTGTGGAGCCATAAGCAGGCTCCCTTTTGTTTTCTTATAAAAAACCATGCCCTTATGAGACGTCTTTATTCTTTGATCGGACGAATATCTTTATTGATTCTACAATAAAAGCTCGGGACATCAATTCCCTTCGCTTTTGCCTCTTTCATTTCATTCCAAGAGGCCAAATAAAAGGAGTAGCCAATGGCTACTCCTTTTCGAAGCTTTATTGGTGCGAGGAAAGGGATTTGAACCCTCACAACCTTGCGGCCACTAGAACCTGAATCTAGCGCGTCTGCCAGTTCCGCCATCCTCGCATTAATAAGTGCAATAAATATTTTACATTAAAAACTGTAATAATGCAAGAAGAAAATTTTATATTTTTTATAAAATTAAAAAAAGTCTAGGCATAAGGTAAAAAATATGATAATATTGTAACTACGAATGTAGTAAATTGTTCCAATGAGATAATAGAAAATTACTGTACTTTCTCAACTCAAAACATAAAGATTTAAGATTGCTGTACCCGGTTTTTTGTGAGCTTTGATGTTATTTATGCAATTTATGATAAGAATCCGAAGGATTGATTACATTGATTACAATGGGGAGGGCATTTTAATGAGAAGTTTGAGTCGGTAAGTTGTAAAATTAATTGCCCAAACATGATAAAAAAGAAGTGACTCAAAT
>NZ_DAORXT010000143.1:0-4573 GCF_035371925.1 Acetivibrio sp.
ATAATATAAAACATTATAAAATAATACTATTTTTTTGCAATTCTCATTCACAAGTGGATATATCGGCTCCACATTGGGATAAAAAGCTTATAAATTCCGGAAAAGTAACATTAACTGCCTCAGCCGTGTCAATAATGGTCTCTCCCTCCGCATTCAAGCCTGCTATAGCCAAGGACATGACTATACGGTGGTCTCCGTATCCTTCCAGTTTACATCCTTTTAGTTTGCTTTCTCTAATAACAAGTCCGTCTTCGAGCTCCATTACATCCGCGCCCATCTTTCTTAGCTGCTCACACATTACATGAATCCTGTCAGTTTCCTTAATTCGTGCCTGGGGTACATTTACAAGCCTTGTCTCGCCTTTTGCGAAACATCCCGCAACAGCCATGGCCGGCAGTGCATCGGGTATTGCATTCATATCTATTTCTCTTCCTACAAGCTCACAGCCTTTAATTCTGACGCTCTTTCCCTCAACTTTTACCTTGGCCCCCATATCTTCCAATATTGCAAATACCGTCTTGTCTCCCTGGGGGTCCGTCATATCCAAATTGTCCAACACAAACTCCTCTCCCGATATGGCAGCCTGAACGGCAAAAAAGGTTGCCGAGGAAAAATCACCGGGTATTGTAACGTTTAAGGGCTTATATTCCTGCCCTCCCCTTATATAAAAGGTCTTGTAACCGTGATTTTCATACTTTATTCCCAGTTTATCAAGCCACCACAAAGTTATATCCACATAAGGAACCTCATTAAGTCTTGTAACGATTACTTCGGTATCCAAAGGAAGAAGAGGTGAATTAATCAATATTGACGAGAGATATTGGGATGTAACAGAATCAAGCTCCGTTTTTCCGCCTTTAAGTTTTCCTTTTACCACTACAGGTGCTTTGCCGTTGTTTCTGGTAGAATAGGCCTCGGCACCCAGGTTGTTTATGGCACAAAGCAAGGGCCCCAAAGGTCTTTGCCTTATTTGCCAGTCTCCGGTAAAAACCGAACAACCATCGCCCAAGGCAGCTGTCATTACTCCGAAGCGAAGTGTGGTACCCGAATTGCCAACATTTATAACATCCTCAGGAATGACAGGTTCTTTTCCAAACCCTTCTACGATATATTTATCGTCCTGTTTTTCAATTTTAGCCCCTAATGCCTTACAAACCGCTACAGCAGATAATGCATCATCCGATATCAATGGGCTTCGGATTTCGGATTTTCCCCCGGCAAGGCTTGCAAAAAACAGAGCCCTTATAGTATGGGACTTCGAACCCGGAATCCGTATATTACCTTTGACTTTTGATTTCCTAACCTTTAACAGCATATTATTTATCCTTTCTACCGTACTGCGGGATTTTAAAAACATTGTATTATAATTATATTTTAATATAAAATAAGAATATAATAAAGAACCATAATGAACATCATTGAAAAAGTTTGTCTAAAAAGCAAAAAATTCACCAAAACAATAGATTGAACTATCTGTTATTTGTAGAAAAATTGTGTTAAAATTAATTTATAAATCAGATAAATGAAAGCAAGGGTATAAAATAATGGATGGTACAGTATTGCTTATTGATTATTCCGAATACGAAAGAGAAAAAACCAAAATAATTTTTGACAATATCGGGGAATATAACTTTATCGAGGCCGACAGTCTAAAAAAATTTTACACCATTTTCGAAGACCTCGGTTCTATAACCCTGATAATTATGGATATAGCTTTTCCTGTAGAAAAAGAAGGCCTTGAAGTGCTGTCGGCAATCAGAAACAATTCCAAGACCGCCAACACTCCTATTATTATTGCTACCAAATCGGACAATGCAGGCTATCGCCATGCAGCTCTCAAGTTCAAAGCAAGTGACTATATTTTAAAGCCGTACTCGACCAAGCGCCTTGAAAATTCCGTAAGAAGTGTGCTAAAAATAGGGCAGCGCTTCAGGTATGAATTTGACAGTGCGCATGTTATTTCTATGTCGATAGAGGACTACATATCCAAAGAGTTTAAAGTAGCCTCAAGGGCAGGTCAGAGCCTGTCCGTAATCCTTATGTCCCCGGTCAACTTAAAAAAAGAATCGTCGGAACAGTCCAAAGAGATGTCCGGGGAGCTTCAAGATCAAATCCAGAATATAGCAATCGAAAAGGTAAAGCATTCTTTGCGGTCCACAGATACCGCTATTCTTAATGCAAACAGGGACATCCTTGTCATACTGCCTTTTACCAACGCTCCCGGTGCTCAAAAGGTCCTTGAGAAAATCCAAATCAATGTAAGAAACGGACTTAAAAGCCTGAATATAAATTATGACGACTACTACTATGCGGTTTTCGTGACCTTCCCCCATGACGGCAAAACCTTTCAAAGCCTTATGGAAAAGGCCGTTAAAAAGGTGGAGGACAAGGTTATGCTTGAGAAAATAACCTCTATCGGAGTAAATATTCTCGACAATGCCAGAAAATCGTATAAAAAATTCAACAAGTAAGTATGCATTCATTCCTTTTCTATTGGCAATCCTAAATTTTGATTGTGTAATATTTTATGCGTTTTATTTCATAAATCGACTTTATATTTTATGAATTTATATTTTTGACGGAGGAGATATGAAAGAAGTTGAGCTTATAGCAACAGCAGCAGCCGGTGTGGAATCTGCAGTAAAGCACGAGGTAATAAAGCTTGGTTTTAATGATGTAACCGTCGAAAACGGTAAAATAATGTTTAAAGGTGATATATCAAGTATTCCCCGGGCAAATCTCTGGCTCAGATGTGCCGACAGGGTACTTCTTAAAATAGGTGAATTTGAAGCTTTGACCTTTGAAGAGCTTTTCGACAAAACTTATGCCCTTCCTTGGGAGAAATGGATAACACAGGACGGCAAATTCACCGTATTGGGTAAATCCGTAAAGTCAAAGCTTTTTAGCATATCCGATTGCCAGGCAATTGTAAAAAAAGCCGTGGTGGAAAAGCTTAAGTCCAAATACCACGTAGAATGGTTTGAAGAAAGCGGTCCCGAATACACCATACAAGTATCCCTTCTCAAGGATGTCGCAACTTTAACCATTGATACAAGCGGTACAGCGTTGCACAAGAGAGGATACAGAGAAAAAAACGTTGAAGCTCCTATAAAAGAAACCCTTGCTTCTGCAATGATAATGATTAGCTATTGGAATAAAACCAGGCCGTTATTGGACTGTTTTTGCGGTTCCGGTACAATTCCCATTGAAGCCGCGCTTATTGGACGAAATATAGCTCCCGGGCTCAACAGAACCTTTGCCTCTGAGGAATGGCCCGCCATAGGCAAGGATATCTGGAAAGAGGAAAGAGTTGCAGCTCTCAAAGCAATTGATCAGGACGTGAAACTTAAAATCTATGCTTCTGATATCAATCCTGACGCTGTTGAGCTGGCAAAGGAAAATGCCTATTTGGCCGGTGTTGATGATTGTATTGAATTTTTCGTCAGTGATTTCAGGGACATTCGAATAAAAGAGGATTACGGTGTAATAATATGCAACCCTCCTTACGGTGAAAGAATAAGCGAACAACAAGAAGTGGAAATAATAAACAGGGATATGGGAAAAGCATTCTCCGAATATAACACATGGTCAAAATACATAATTACCCCATCGGAGAATTTCGAACGGCTTTACGGTAAAAAGGCCGATAAAAAACGCAAATTCTATAATGGAAATATAAAAGTGGATTATTATCAATATTTCGGACCAAAACCCGGCTCTATTTAGCCGGGTGTAATATTTTCTTCTGTGTAGCATCGATCATTAACAGTAACTTCTGTAGAAATGGTAGGGTTTTGTGCTTCCTCTTTTGCAATTTGCAATAATTCCTCCAAGGATGCTCCTCCGCTTAAAACCCTTATAAATTCATCAAGGGCTTCTAAGCCTCGTTTCTCCCGGGAATATTTTTTTATTAGTCTTTTCAGCCCATTATAAAGTCGTTGTTGGTCGTTTGCATTGATTTCATCTTTCAGGATTTCTGTAAAAACTGTTCCTACGTTGCACACTTTGCTTTCAATACTTTCCATCTCCTGAAGAATTTCCAGAATTTTATTACTGTTTTGACTACTTATGGTGTGACACTCCTCTACATAAAATTGTGTATATATAGTATCTTCTATAAAAGAAAAATTTATTCCGAATCAATGCCCTCCACTTTGGAAATTGCCCTCTGCTTATAGAAATTGGAGTATTTTTGGCCTCGCTATAATTTTCTGTCCATAATACGGCCTCCCAAAATACCCAAAGCTATCCCAAAAAATGCAAATGAAAATGTTATTGTACTGTGCCAAAGCATAAAGCCTATTACCGAAAGTATGCCACCTATAGCAGCCCCCACAAGCATTCCGATTTCGGTAAAGTTATATCCGTCCATCCTTAAGCTCCCTCCATATTTTCCATACAAGCGGCTTGGATACAAACGTCTTAATATACCTGCTCATTTTAATATCTAATAATTAGACGATATTCTTTGTGAAAAGTTCTATTTTTTCATAAAAAAATACAATAAAATCTCCATAATTTGGTAAGTTGTAAAATTAATTGCCCAAACATGATAAAAAAGAAGTGACTCAAA
>NZ_DAORXT010000144.1:0-1741 GCF_035371925.1 Acetivibrio sp.
TACCACTCCAATGCTTCCAAGGCATCTGCTTTGTCCTGCTCGGTGGTAACGGTATAAAGGTTTGTAGTCATGATATTCTCATGCCCAAGTATCTGCTGAATCGTTGTAATGGCTGTCCCTTCCTTGACCAGCTTATATCCAAGCGTGTGTCTTAACTGATGCGGAGTAACCTCAACATTCACTCTCTTGCCATACTTATCAAGAATAAGGTTGATTGCATTCCGTTTCAAAGCCCCTCGCTGGCCTATTAAAAGGAAGTCACTGTCATCTTTAGGCCTTACTGCAAGGTAATCCTGAATTGCTTTCCTGACATCCTTGTTCAATGGTATTGTCCTGTTTACGTTTCCTTTGCCGATAACCCTCAAAGAGCCTTTACGTTCGGATATTTCTATATCCCGAAGCCTTATGTTGCAGAGTTCACTCACCCGAAGCCCTGTTCCAAGCAGGATTTCTATGATGCATATATGCATTTTGTTCCTGTTTCTGTGTATCTCGGCTCGGAGCTTCCTCAACTCCCTTTCCTCCAAGCCTTTATACTGGCGGGCATCCCGATTCTTTACTGGTTTTATTTTTATTTCATCAGGAGTTGTTCTGCTTTCATAAAGCCACTTGAAAAAGATATTGATACTGGAAATCTTTCTGTTGACTGTAACCACCGATTCACTCGTATTGAGCAAGTACTTCTTATATTCAATGGCATCAAGTTCAATCAGCTTATCAAAACCGCAATCTGTCCTGCTGCTGTACCAATCAATAAAAGCCTTGCTGTCCCTGATATAGCAGCTAATAGTATTCCGGCTGCGTTCTTTACTTCTCAAATATGCTTCAAAACCGCTTAAATCAAGCATATAGGCACACCCTCCCTTTATTTGGTGTGTCCATATTACCTCTGTAATGCCTTGAAGTCAACTCAAGACATAATCCTAATTATGCATTGAAATCAGGCTTGTTTCAGGCATTTTTATATATAAAACCGGCATTTATCCCGGCGAAAACTGACGACATAAGATTATTGAATATACTCCTCATCGGTTCTCGGCTGCTCATCTTCGCTGTCAATAATATCATCTTCTGTTTCAAGCTCACCGTTTATCATTTGCAGGAACAATTTCTTCCTTGCTTCCTCATTCTGGCTTGTATCCAATATGAGTTCCTTCTTATCGCTCCATTCCTCTGGCATACGGTTACGAAGGAAAAACGCTATTGCCTGAGCCGAAGGCGGCTGGTGCCGCTTTATCTTTTCAATCTTGGTGCGCTTCTTGCCATTTTTATCTTCTTCCACAATGGTCTTGAGTTCCTCATAGTCGTAGCCGGTGCAGAGCTTCAATAATGATTTTTCCACTTGATTACATAACACGCTCCTGCCCATGTTTACAAGTTCCATGAGGATTTCATGCTCTCTGCAATAACGATACCAAGTATCAGGAGAAATCGCAAGTTTACTGCAAATCTCTCTAACTGTCGCCCCATTAACCAGCCAATCCTTTATGTCAGACAATTTCGGCAAAATTACCGTATTCCACTTATCATCCTTTTTTAATATTTTCGCTAATTGTGGATGCTTTTTTGTATAATCATCCAAAGCCCACAGGCTTATATCAAGCAGCCTTGCAATTTCAGCTTTGGTGCATCCTTCATCAACCCACTTTTCTATCTCATCAAGTCTTGGTTCAACATGCGTGTAATATTTTGTAAGCACACTATTTGCCATATTCACTTCACCTCCTCAAAAAAACAAAGC
>NZ_DAORXT010000144.1:1841-4428 GCF_035371925.1 Acetivibrio sp.
TCATCAAACTCCTCAATCAAATGCTCATCCAAAGCCCAGAACCGAACCAGTTCAACGTACATATCCCTTATCTGCCTTAAATCCTCCTGGGCATCCTCTAAGCCAAGCACACATATTTTCTCATTTGCAGTTGCCAGCAAGCCCTTCAAGGTTTCCCTTATTAAGTTTTCAGTTCTCATCTCTCAAAATCCCCTTTCCTTATTTGGTTAGGTAGTACATTACCTCAAAACCAGCCTGAAAGTAAAGTTGAAATATATATCCATTTCACCCATTTATACCTTCGCCTATAAGCCGGCTATTAACTGCAAACCCAGCAACTATACCACCAATATGAAAATATCGCCTCACAAGCCCACGTGAAGCGATATTATATCGATAGTCCGTCATTTTGTTGCAATATCTACTTTTTTATCAGGCTTTTTGCCGCTTCTGAAGGCAGAGTTCCCTTCCAAGTTTTCAAGCAATATTTTCCTTGTATCCTTGTACTCATCCCCAACCATACCAAGTCTAATAAGGAAAACCCTGAAGGTAAACTTGTCGTTATCGGTATCCTTGGCTTTAGCGGAAACATGCTTTAAAGTTTTGGCATTTTGGTTCAATAATGCTACAAGCTGGGTATAGGCTTTTACCTTTTCAGGACTTGCTTCCCCTTCTAAAAACTTGAAGGTAATGGTGTTGTTATTAAAATCAAAGGCAATCCCTGGGCAGCGTTTTTCTCCAATACCCTCTATGGCTGTTTTTATATCCTCTAATGTTTCCGTTTTGGCTTCATTGATACCTATGCAAAAATCATCCTCAATAATATTTGCTGTAAGCCCTAATGATTTCTTGATAAGACCCTGTTTGCTGTAAATCATATTAACCAGATTTCTTAAAGTGATACTAGTATGACCTTCCATTGGAACTGCAATTTCAAAGGTTGCTGTCTCTGCTGTAGGCTTGCTTGTTTCCTTTTCATTCTTTCCATTTAATATACTATCAAGCTCCACTTCTATCCCTGCCGAAGTTGTAATCTTCCCTGCTCGGTCAATTGTGTAAGTTTCTTCCGCTGTTTCAATCTGATAAGCGAAACTCGGCGCTCCCATGTACTTTGGCTCAACTCCAAAATGTTCTCCCAATGCCTTAACGATTTCTTTTCTTTCCATAATATAAAACCCTCCATTTCATGATTTGTGTACTACATTAATCACTCAAAAAGCACATTAAATCAAGTAAAATGAAGGGTTTCAGGCTTTTTTTATCTTTTCTAAAACTGTCAATTATCCTAAAAAATATTCGGACAGATAGAATGAAAGACGATATTTGCTGACAATATTAGACTGCAACCTGCTCACGCTTTATGTCCGCATACCTAATCTTTTCTCCATCCCTCAAAACAAAAACATCAGCATCGCTGCCGACTTTATCAATGTATCGCTTTACAATTACATCTGCATATTTTTCATCCAATTCCATCATTCTGCACCTTCTATCCGTTTCTTCACAAGCTATTAGTGTAGTGCCCGAACCACCGAATAAATCAAGCACAATATCTTTCATGTTGCTGCTATTCTTGATTGCTCTAACAACAAGCTCCACAGGTTTTGTTGTCGGATGCAGTTCAGATACAGATGGTCTGGGAATATCCCAAACATCACATTGCTGTCTGTCAGTCAATGGATGAAGCCTTGCAGAGCCATCACTCCAGCCATACCATATTGGCTCATACTTGGTATGATAATCCTTTCTTGAAAGTACCAGCCTATCCTTATTCCAGATTATTGTTGATGACCAGTGGTATCCATTCTCTTTCAAAGAAAGCATCAAGTTTCCCCACTCCTGAGCAGACATAACAACATAGGTCATGCATCCAGGCTTAGAAAACTTATTCATTACCTTAAAGGCAGAATCCAAAAACTTTTTAAATTCTTCAGTAGTCATTGAATCATTGAGAATCGTCCTTTGTTTCCAGCTTGGATGCTCTGTTGCGCCATAATTCACATTCCATGGCGGGTCAGTGAATACCATATCAGCGAAATCTTCCCGCATTAAAGCCGCAACATCGCTTTCACTGCAAGCGTCGCCACACATTAGCCTATGTTTACCCAACAGCCAAATATCTCCCCTTTTTGTTACCGGCTCTTCCGGCAGTTGAATATCAAAATCATCATCTTTATTTTTGTTGTTTACTTCCTTCAATAAATCAAGCAACTTTTCACATTCGCTCAAATCAAATGCAGTTAAGGATAAATCGTAGTCAGCAAGCTTTAGTTCTTCCAGTTCCTGAGCCAATAGCTCAAAATTCCACTCACTGTATTCAGCAGTTTTATTGTCAGCAATCCTAAATGCTTTTACCTGTTCGGCTGTTAAATCATCAGCCCTGATCGTAGGCACTTCCTTCAATCCGAGTTTTTTTGCAGCCAACAGGCGGGTATGTCCTGCAATAATTTCATTATTCTTATCAATAATAATTGGATTCCTAAAACCGAATTCTTTAATGCTTGCAGCAACTTTATCTACTGCTTTTTCATTGTTTCTCGCATTATTTGCATACGGAATCAGCTTTTCTATTTGCAGTAATTCGATTTGCAATCCACTTCACCAGCCT
>NZ_DAORXT010000145.1:0-4178 GCF_035371925.1 Acetivibrio sp.
TTTCTCAAAATTTTTATTATAAACTCTTGACTTTAATTAGCTGGTCTTTCTTTTTGTTATAAAAATTATTTGCATTAAATTACTTAATTTCAGTGGACAAATTTATATTTTGCTTTATCATTTATATTATGAATTAATAACATTATAATTATTCAAAACGGGCAAACTATAGTTTGCATATTCAATGAAATTGAAGGCGGGGAAATTTGGCGAAAAATAAGAATTTGTTGTATTTACTTCGAATGATATATCTGGTAAAATTGATTTGACAAGTTCATATAAGTCAAAGATAGTGATTGAGTAGAGTATCCTATAGAAGATGGAGCCATCCTGATAAGAGAGGAATTGCCAGAGGCTGAGAGCAGTTCCAAGGAAATGGGTAGGAGAAGTGCACTCATGAATCGGAAAGCTGAAATCTACGGGAGGCAGTTAAAGTGCCGGTAATTTCACCGTGTTAAAGTAGGTTTTCCCGGAAGAAGCACCGTTATGCAAATGAGATGGATTATTCCAGATTGATACACAGAATAATTCCAATTAGAGTGGAACCGCGATTGTACCTCGCCTCTATGTTTTATAGGGCGGGGTTTTAATTTGTACAGGCATAGATTTATGATGAAAATACTTATTATATTATTTGAATTTGTGTGGTAAGTATAAATTATACTGAACAATTAATCGGGATGTGATAAGTAAAATGTTCAAGCAGTTTATTGAGGATGCAAAATCGATTGCCGAAAGGGATCCGGCGGCAACAAGTGTGCTGGAGGTTATCTTTTTATACTCAGGATTCCATGCGGTTTGTTTCCACAGGATTGCCCACTGGTTTTACAACAAGAATATGCGTTTTGTTGCCAGATTTATTTCGCAGCTAAGCAGATTCTTGACGGGTATCGAAATACATCCCGGGGCGAAAATAGGCAAAGGGCTGTTTATAGACCATGGCATGGGCGTGGTAATAGGTGAGACGGCAGAGGTGGGAGACAATTGTACGATTTACCACAATGTTACCCTTGGAGGAACAGGAAAAGACAAGGGAAAGAGACATCCCACCATAGGAAACAACGTGCTTATCAGTACCGGAGCGAAGGTGCTGGGCCCGTTCAAAGTGGGAGACAATTCTCGAATCGGAGCCAATGCTGTGGTTTTAAACGAGGTTGAGCCGAATACTACAGTGGTTGGAGTGCCGGGAAGAGCGGTTAAAAGGGGAGATCAGAAGATTGTACCCTCTATTGAATTGGATCAAATACATATCCCCGACCCGGTTGCTCAAGAGCTGTGCAGGATAAGGCAGAAAATAGAGAGCTTGGAGAGGGAGCTTTTGGAGCTGCGGCACAGCTCGCAAGGTGAGAAAACGCAGTCAGCGTCTCAAGAAGTGTATGAAAAATGTCAAGTGGAGATGGGAAAGGAGTTAACAGAAGATGAGACTTTATAACACTTTGACTCGGAGAAAGGAAGAGTTTGAACCTATTGACGAAAAGGAAGTGAAAATGTACTCATGCGGGCCTACGGTTTACAATTACTTCCACATAGGAAATGCCCGTCCGTTCATCATATTTGACACTTTGAGAAGGTACCTTGAATACAAGGGCTACAACGTGAAGTTTGTGCAGAATTTCACCGACATAGACGACAAAATGATAAAGAGGGCAAATGAGGAAGGAATAACGGTAAGGGAGCTTGCAGACAAATTTATAAACGAATATTTTGTAGATGCAAAGGGCCTTGGAATAAAAGAGGCGACAATACATCCTAGGGCAACGGAAAACATAGATGCGATAATTGACATGATTAAAAAGCTCGAAGATAAGGGTTTTGCCTATAATGTGGACGGAGATGTGTATTTTAGCGCCAAAAGATTTGAAGAATACGGAAAACTGTCCCATCAGTCGTTGGAGGATTTGGAGCTTGGCGCAAGAATTGACGTGAACGAAAGAAAGAAGGACCCTATGGATTTTGCGTTGTGGAAGGCTCAAAAACCGGGAGAGCCAGCCTGGGACAGTCCATGGGGAAAGGGAAGGCCGGGTTGGCATATTGAATGCTCTGCCATGGCAAACAAGTATCTTGGAGAGACAATAGACATTCACAGCGGTGGGCAGGACTTGGTATTTCCCCACCACGACAATGAGATTGCCCAGAGTGAAGCTGCCAACGGCAAGCCCTTTGCAAGATTTTGGCTTCATAATGGTTTTATAAATGTAGACGGCGAAAAAATGGCAAAATCAAAGGGAAATTTCTTTACGGTAAGGGATATCGCAAAGACCTTTGATTATGAAGTGATAAGGTTCTTTATGCTTTCGGCCCATTACAGAAGTCCCATAAATTTCAGTGCAGAGCTTTTGGAGCAGGCGAAAAACGGGCTTGAGAGGATATACACCTGCCTTGACAATCTTGAGTACTTAAAAGGGCATGCACAGCTTGAGAAAATGACAGAAGGCGAAGGGCAGTTTAAAGAGGACCTTCTCAAGATTAAGGCAAAATTCGTTGAAGCCATGGATGACGATATCAATACGGCGGATGCCATTGCAGCTATTTTTGATATTGTAAAGGAAGTCAACACCAATATAAATGCAACCTCCAATTCATCAAAGGAAATCATTGAATACTCCCATTTACTGATAAAAGAGTTGGGAGGGGTGCTGGGAATTGCCCAAAATGACAGGCAAAAAAGCATTGACAGCGAGATTCAAGAGCTTATTGACAGAAGGCAGCAGGCAAGAAAGGAAAAAGATTGGAAGACGGCTGATGAAATCAGAGACAAGTTAAAAGAAATGGGAATAATACTTGAAGACACTCCCCAGGGAGTAAAATGGACAATAAAAAAGTAAAGTTGAAAATTTGCGGGCTGCTTTAGAGGCAGCCTGCATATTATTTGGCCTCTTGGAATGAAATGAAAGAGGCAAAAGCGAAGTGACTCGAAGTCCCGAGCTTTTATTGGGTATTTCCTATTTGTCTTATGGTTACCTTGACATTTACTTCGCTTTTAACATTAGGAAAAATGTCGTCCCACTTGTCTTTAACCTTGGCCCAGTACGAAGGTTTTTTGGTTTTAAGAGCAGTAGAAAAATGAAAAACATCCGTACCTATTTCCTGTATTTTTTCTATTGTTTCGATACACTGCTCTTTTATTGATTTTTCAAAGGCCTTTTGGGCTTTTTCTATAAAATCATCGTCGATTTTCTCGGTAAGATCGTGATTTACTGTTTCTGTATAATTTCCTTTAATATCTATGTCTATCTTGAAAGAGACATCGTCACCCTGAATTACAGGTGTGATTTTGGCTTTTGATTTGACTACTTCAAGGCTCATTACACCATTATCGGAATGCTCATCCGGAATAACCTCTGAAGTAAAGATGCCGCCTAAATACACGTTGTGCAGTATTTTGATAATTTCAACATTCTGACCGTCCGCCCATCCCACCATTTTGTCCTTTTTAAATAGAGCGGTGCCCTTGTTCATTATTTCGTAAGAAGTTACTTCTATGGCGGGAAGATGGAAATCTTCACCTGAATATACGGATTGAACAGCTTGGCCAAGGTCTGACCAGTGTACTATTTCTCCATTTACCTTTGCATTTTTGGTTATTTTGGAGAGGTATATGGAAGCATAGTCTTCAACTCTTGGTATGATATTAAGGGCATCTTTTGCATTTCCGCTTGTTATAAATAATTTTGTTCTGCTTCTCATTTCGGGGTCCCGTATAAACAAATCAAGGACATTCTTAAGCCCCTTTCTTGCAACTTCTTCCGAAATAACAATGACCTGAAGATGCTCGTAATAGGGCACTAAATTTGTTCTTGTCGCAATGGTGCGGTTTATTTCTATAAAGGAATTGCCCACCTGGGTAATGTCCCATGTCTTGATCATGCCGGGATCTGAACCTCCTCCCGTTTGGATGTTGGGAAGTGTGGCATGCTTTACAACGGGTATCTGAATGGTCATGGCATAAGTGGCATTGCCGGTGTGAACTTCTGTGCCGGATTCAAACATTTTTTCCTGCTTACTTATCGGATTGTTTTCTTCATTTTTTGGGCTTTGGGGGAGTGGGGGATATGCATCGATTGCGATACCGATTACGTATGCCCTGTCTTCTATATCTATAGAATCCCAGCACGTTGAGACCATAACAGTGCTATATAGACGGTAAAGTGGCTTGAAGCAAGGGTTGGGTGGGATTT
>NZ_DAORXT010000146.1:0-4151 GCF_035371925.1 Acetivibrio sp.
ATATTATAATATAAAGGCAAAAGACGATTTAAGTAAATTTAAAACTAGATATGTTGTTTAGCATAGTCGAATTAAGAAAATTTTCAAAGAAAATATGAATTTACCTAACATTTTATATGTTGATAAAAAGATGAGGTGGGGGTTAAAAAATGAATGAACGTGTTATAAAAGAAATTCAAAATACGATAAAAGCTCAAAATGTTAAAAATGTAGCTATATTTGTAGATTTTGATAATATCTATTATGGTATGAAAGATTATGGCATAAATTGTGAGGATGTAAACTATTGTATTTTTACACTATTAAATAAGCTATATCCAAAAGATATGATTAGAACGATGAGAGCGTATGCTGATTTTGACCAGGTTAAAGTATCATTAAAATTGCTACAATCAAAAAGAGTACAAATTAGAAATGTATATGGAAATGGTAAAGAAGAAGAACATAGAAAAAATGCCTCTGATATAGAACTATCAATAGATGCAATTGAAACTTACTATAAAGATAATAATATTGATACATATGTTTTTTTAACTTCAGATAGTGATATGATACCAATAATGAGTAGAATGCTTTATAAAGGTAAGTTAGTGCATCTATTTTATTTGAATGGGCATACTACACAATATCAGAATATTGGAGAGTATTGTCATTTATCATATGATTTAATAGAAATATTTGAAATCGATATCAACAGAAGTAAACCCGAGTATTGGAAAGATGCTGCATTAACAGAAATAGATAATTGGTATAAAATAAAAGCAGGTTCAAATAAGCTATTAGGTGGAAAATGGTTAAATGAACTATTTTGCGAAAAGTTAATGCTTTCACGTAAATTATCAAGTGCTTTAATTGACTACTTAATTGCAAACAACTTTATTGAAGAAAAAACGAATGATACAGGCGCAAAAGGGTATATAATAAAGTAAACGGATATATAATAAGAATAGAATAGTTACTATATTGACAATTTTTGCGTATTGCCATATAATAATAGTAGATTAATGGTTCGTAAAACTTATAGGTTCAAGATTTTTAAGGTTCAAATCATTTAGAGTTCAATAATTTTAGGGTAAGGAAGAAGTCTACATTATGCGAGACTTCTTCTTTCGTTTGTTCATATAGTAGAATGAGATAAAACCTGCGAATATCCTCAATGCTATGCAAGCCCATGGTGCTAAAGGGTTAGAGAACCTTTAAAAACTCAAGGAAAATTGGAGCGAAAATGAGGGGTCACCTTTCAAAAGAAAAACAATGAGAAAGGCAATAGCTTTAGCGGTTATTCCTACCTGTATCTTCTTGCTAAGCGGTTTTCTATTAAAACATTGGCTTCCAGTCTCGGCATCGGTATTGTTTGGTGTAGGGCACGTCTATGTTACATATCAAAATCATTTGATTCTTTAGTGTTTTAATTTTCAGGTAAATGCTGTATAATTGCATTATCAAGGGAAGGAAGTATATTGGCTTTTAGGGAGATTGGGAAAAATGGGTGTAATTAAATATAACAAACTTGTGAGAGACAGAATACCGGAGATTATTGAAAAGAGCGGCAAGAAGGCAATTGTTGAAGAACTTGAATGTTCAGACTATAAAAAATATTTGGATGTAAAACTGGGTGAAGAGCTAGAAGAATATCTTGCAGGAGACAGCGTGGATGAACTGGCCGATTTGGTGGAAGTTGTTTATGCAATATTGAAATATAAAGGTGTCGATATCAAGGATTTTGAAAGTATAAGGAAAAGGAAGGCCGAAGAACGGGGAGCATTTGATAAAAGGTTGCTACTAAAAGAAGTCATCGAGGAGTAGGGGTGTTTGGTATGGAAAAGGAAGTAAAATATACTTCCAGCTTGGGAAGTGTTGCTGAAGATTTGTTTATGGAAATTTTCTGTGATGTTTTCGGACCTGAAAAAACACAATATATTTCCGCACAACATCCTTTTATAGACATATACGGTAACAGGAGATTTATTGACTTTGCCTTAGAGAGCGATAACTTGAGAATTGCAATAGAAATTGACGGAGAAAAATTTCACAATCCCAATAAAGTTTCCCAAAACAAATATTATGATGACCTTCTGAAGCAAAACAGCTTGATATATAACAATTGGAAAGTGTACAGATGGGTGTATGCCCAATTAAAGAATCAGAGAGAAAAGGTAAAAGACGAGTTAATGACCTTTATCGGCGAAATGCCCGAGTTCAGGATGCTGGAGGATTATCTGCCGAAACAGAAAGGGAAAGTAATAGAGCTTAAAGACCACCAGCAATCTGCCATTGAAAACCTCCAAAAAATGAGGGGCAGCGGGGAGAGTATCGCACTTTTGTACCATGCAACAGGTACGGGGAAAACTGTAACGGCGGCCAGCGATGCCAAGAATTTCGGTGAAAGAACCCTTTTCCTGGCTCATACCCGTGAGCTTGTGTCGCAGGCTAAAAGTACATTTGAGTATATCTGGCCGGAGAAAAAAAGCGGCATGTATGTGGCGGAACAAAAGGATGAGAATGCTTACGTGGTATGTGCAAGCATACAAAGCGTTGTACAGAATCTTGAACGGTTCAAACCGGATGATTTTGGCTACATCATTATTGATGAATGCCATCACAGCATCGCAGATACGTACAGGAAAATACTTGGATATTTCAAACCGAAATTTACTCTTGGGCTTACTGCAACTCCCGAAAGGGCTGATGGCGAGAACTTGCTGGAGCTGTTTAAAAATGTTGCACACAAACTGGATTTAAAAACGGCTGTTGAAATAGGTGAACTGACTCCAATCCGGTGTATCCGTGTCAAAACAAATGTGGACCTTTCCAGTGTCAGAATCAACGGTATCAAGTACTATACCCAGGATCTTGAAAGCAAATTGTTTGTTCCGGAAAGAAACAAAATTATTGTTGATACATATCTTCAATATGTGAAGAACAAAAAGACCGTTGTATTTTGCGCATCGGTAAAGCATGCGGAGGAAATTGCAGGGCTTTTCAGAGACAATAGTATAAAATGCGAAGCCGTATCGGGAACACTAAATAAAACAAAAAGAGAACGTATATTGAAAAACTATGAAAATGGGGATATCGACGTGCTGTGTGCCTGTGACCTGCTCAATGAAGGATGGGACAGTCCGAGGACAGAGGTGCTTTTCATGGCAAGGCCGACAATGTCCAAGACCCTCTATATGCAGCAATTGGGCAGAGGAATGAGGAAATGTGAAGGCAAGGAATACCTTATGGTATTTGACTTTATAGATAATGCAAATATGTTTAATATGCCGTATTCCATTCACAGGCTTTTAAACTTGAAAGAGTACCGGCCTGGGCAGTTGGTGCTTGCTCCGCAGAAGCAAATTGAGTTTGAGCGGGATTTGTGGGCAAAAGGGGAAAAGCCTGAGGTATGTTTGGATTTTCCTGTGGATGTGACGGATTATGAACTGATTGATTTGTTCAACTGGCAGGAAGAAGTCAAGGATATGATATCACAGCTTGAATTTGTCAGAATGGTGGATGTCCAGAGCGAGACTATTGAGAGGTATATCAGGGAAGGAAAGATAAAGCCTGATTTGGAGGTTCCCATTGGAGATAAACGAAGCTTTAAATATTTTAAAGAGGAAACGGTTAAGAAATATGCCTCCGAATACGGCTGGGACTTGATTACACCTGCCAATATGAAGGATAAGTTTATGGACATGGTAAAGGCCATGGATATGAGTTTTTCCTACAAACCTGTACTTCTAAAAGCTATGTTTGACCATGTCGATGAGAACGGAAGGGTTAGGGTTGAGGATATTGTAGATTATTTTATAGAGTTTTACAGTGACAGAAAGGATAAAGGTTTGGTTGTGGAAAAGAAGAGCAGTATATTTTGCAAGGAGGGCTTTACCAGAAAGGAAGTGGAAAGAAATATCTTTGCCAATCCTTTCAAGAGATTTGAAGATATGCGTTTTATGAAACGGTGCCGGGAGATTGAGTATGTGGAATTTAACAGGCATGTGTTCAAAAAGTTGACGAAAGATGATATTGAGTGGATCAAGGAGCATTGTGACAAGAAGCTGGAGGAGTATTACGGAAGAAATATTTTTAAAAAGTAATTGCAGAGGATTTTTTATTTTAAAATTGGTACTTGCAAACAGTAATGGTTATATTATAATAAGTAT
>NZ_DAORXT010000147.1:0-4127 GCF_035371925.1 Acetivibrio sp.
AGTTTCACTGTCAAATCGGAAGATACAGAAGTTTCACCTGCTCGCCGCAGCCTCTGTTTTACTTCATTATAAAAGTCCGCTTCTCTTAAGTACACACTCCTATCACAAAGCTTAAATGTTGTGTTCAACTGCCGTCGAATTCCAGGGTTCGCAGCCCCGATCTGATTTCGGGCATGCTGACGGTACTTGATGAGCGGCTCAGGAAGTGCAACCACTTTTGCTATTGCAGAGATAATAATCGCTATCCAGGCGTCATGCACATGTTTCTCTGGAATAGGCAACACCATATCCTTGAACTCGCTTCTGAAGGCCATTGTACAGCCAGTAACAACGTTCCGTCTTAACAGAACATCGAAGGCTTTTCCATCGGCAAGCCTTCTCTGTTCTCGTCCGCCAAATCCTACCGATTGCCATAGGCTGTAACCCAGTGGATTTAACTGCTCGTCCACCACCTGGGCATCTGTGAAAACAGCTCCGATTTGAGAGGAACCTGAAAATACGGCTTCCAGGCGCCTTAATTTTTCGGGATACCAGACATCGTCCTGGTCGGACAGCACAATAATATCGCCCCGGCACAAACCGATTGCCTTTTCAAAATTCTTTGTTGAGCCGAGGTTTTTTTTATTGATGGTTAGGTGAACCGGAAACAATACTGTAGAGGCAAACGCTTCGATGATTTCCACTGTATGGTCGCTGGAAGCATCGTCGCAAACAACCAACTCGTCGGGCAGGCGAGTCTGGAATTCTATGCTGTCCAACTGCTCCCGTAAATATTTTTCACCATTGCAAGTACATAGAGCAATAGATATGCGTTGCGGCTTCATCATTGCACCTGTAAAGTTATTCTATTCGCAGATAAATATTGACAAATGATGCCTTTTCAAATTAAGCACTCCAGGATGCAACAATTCTAGAAGTAAAATTTAATTATACGGCTAAGTATCGATACTAGCGGTCTGTACGTCTATTAAGCACAGATAGCATTTTATTCTAATTGCAAAACAGTCAACAGTAAAACAAAATCGGTCTTGTAACCTAGGGGGTCTACTCTGTCCATTATATTTTCATAAAGTTGGCCATTGCGCAGGTAAATAGCCAATAGCTTCAGACCTTCTCCGATCCCCAATTCGATTTAATCTTTCAGAGAATGGGATTAATGTTCTATTACTAACATATCTATCATCGACTTTGAAAACCCTCATAACGTTGTCATCAACCATACTTCTAGGATCTAAGCAGAATTGGTTAAAAAAATACATAGCCACATCTTTTGAAGGAATAACCTCGCTTTTTATTAGCTCCGTGTTTAGTATCAATTTAGTTGCATCTTCAATGTATTGTTCAACACCGTTCCATATTTCATCAATGATTTTCATTTCTTCTGATGTCAGGACATGATCATTTCGCACTGGTTGGAGTTTACCATCATCTATATTAATGAATTTTACTAATTGGCCTGTAGGTGCTGTCATAATAGCTTCTAGTATTTGAGTTTTTATAGTTGTCTCCTTGCTAATAGCCTCGCGGTTCATTTCACCAAAACATCCTTTTGCTATAATATTATTTTTATTAATATTGTCCGGAAAACAATACATATAATAACCCAAAATTTCCGAATCAATAATTTTTTGCAGGTACTTTTGCATTGTTCCGCTATAACCAATATCAACAACAGCAAACTTTTGGCAACCCTTTTGCAAATTTACTGAATTCAAATACTTTAAATACGCATTACGTTCAACACTTGCTTTCTCAATTATCTCGTTAATATAAGGAATCATCATATTCTTTACTTTTTCTTTTTGTTGAGGGAGACTCACCTCTTCCAAATAATTTCTATCATTTTTGTTAATTTCAATACCATACCTTGAAAACATTAAATTTGAAAAAGTAGAATTATAAGGGATGTCAAGTGATTCGTATACATCTTGAGAATTTTCTAAAGATGCCATAACCACTGCTCTACGCGAACATTCAAGATAAATAACTTCAATAGCACCATGCTCATGACTTAGAATTAAGAACTTTTTATACATTTTTTCTAAATAAAATCCTTCGCGGCTCAAAAAGGCAATTTTATTGATGTTATTTTCCTTAATATGTTTGTGAAGCCAAAGCATAAAGGTAAATACTAATGGTCCAATCACAGCATATCCGAAATCATTTGGTTTTTTAAAAAACAAATCCCCATGGTCATGCAACGCAAACGGATCTGAAAATATTTTATACATTGATAATCCAAGAATTATCGAATCGA
Source organism: Acetivibrio sp. (assembly GCF_035371925.1). Classification (NCBI taxonomy): domain Bacteria; kingdom Bacillati; phylum Bacillota; class Clostridia; order Acetivibrionales; family Acetivibrionaceae; genus Acetivibrio; species Acetivibrio sp. Next base: position 2,258 of record NZ_DAORXT010000147.1, read on the forward strand.
TAGCGGAAATGCGGGGTGGAAGAGGTTCCTGCAAATTGTTGCATAATTCTAGCATTCTCTTAGGAGACATGACATGGAATGTAGGTATTTTCCTATCTACACATAGTTGTATATCTGAGTGTTCATTATCTCCAATATGACATTCTATCTCATTTTTGAAGTTGTCCCAATAATCACCTCTATCCTTCCTCAACCCTGTTTCAGAAGAAACCTTGATTTCGAAATTTTCTGCACTCAATAATGGCCCCATTATTTGTTTCAAATGTGATGTTGTCAAATACATATCAGAAGAAAAAATTATTCTCTTGCCTTGCTCGATAAGGTTATAAATAAGTTGCAAAATAACCTGTCTAGGTCTAACAAGAATTTTCTCCAATGATATTTCCAGATCCATTAAATATTTTACTTCTAATGTATTCAAGCCACTAACGACTGCTATCCTTGAATATATCTGATCTATGTTTACATCGTTATTTCGCTTTATTTTAGCGCGCAATATAGTTTCAGTAGTCTTTCGTAATTTGACGAAATCACCAATTTTAGCTTTAATATGTGAATCTATAACCTCCTGCATTATTTTGAATATATCATCCGGTTCCACTAAAATTCGAGTAACAACAGTGTCATAGATATCAAATGATATCGTTTTATATGGATAGGTAAATTCCACCAAGTCTTTAATTGTTTTTTTCCAATACTGACTTAGGTTTTTTGAAAATGAACCAATATTAAATACTTCTCTTTCAACGTCTACTTCTGCAATCTCAAATCCGTTAAATTTTGTAATTTGCCCAAAACACCTTTCAATAGCATGACATATAGTACCATCGTTTGGTATAGGTTCCTGTGGAAAATCTTCTAGTTGAAAACATACATCAAACAATTGTTTTATTGCCGATTTCTTACACCAAAACATCGATCCAACGGAAAAATCAGCATATGAATGCAGATCTAAACTCATCATTAACTTCTCACTCAACAATGCTCCGCTTTGTGTATTAGAAAGCCAAGAATGTGCCCAGTATGGAATTATATCGCTACTTTTAGGTGCAATATAACCGACATTGCTATTTTCCAACAACCACAGAATATTATCAATTACATAAGGACTCCCCAATAAACTGTCGTAGACGTGTCTTCTCCAAGCAAATTGTTCCTTACCGGAATACAAACTTTTCTTCGAATGAATATGGAGTATATATTCATTTCTATCAATCTTACCTCTCAGCGCAACCAAAAATGGACCAAAATTTCTTCCTCTGTTTTCAACAGGCAAAACTTCTATACGTTCCGCGTATATTAGTTTACTCTTTGTTTTTTTATAAATGTCAGCAACTGTACTTCTTCTCTCGCTCGGTATTGTTATAAACAAATTGTATCTATGTTTAATATTAGTTAGATAATAAATTATTTCATCCAATAAATCCAAATAATATAAATGTACATGTATGCCTATCTTCTTGTTTACTGTAAGATTCAGTTTCCTAAATGGAATACAGTTTTTTTCTATTCTATTTTTCTGTTTATTGTCACAAGAACTAATGAACCCTGCATGGTTGGCGTACAAAATCTTTACATACCATAAAATACCGCCCGATCTTCTCATGCGCATAACTTTATATACGGTTGGAATGAAACCTCCATTACTTCTAATTATCCTTGCCATCAATAACGGTATCATAACCGATATTCTTCCAGGACGCGGAGACTGCCTTAAACGATTAAAAACGTCATCGGGAGAGTCGAGAACTTTTGAGAAGAATTCCTTACCCCTTACTAGGGCCTTTATCCAGTCTCTGAGACCTTTATAAAAGAAAAAAGTCGCCGGTAGTGTCAGCATGGCTGCGATCAGTTGACTCCCAATTCCCCA
>NZ_DAORXT010000148.1:0-3878 GCF_035371925.1 Acetivibrio sp.
GGAGGTTTTTACTATGATTATCGTTATGAATCAGAATGCTACAAAAGAACAGATTGACAATGTGGAAAGAAAGCTCTTGGAGCTGGGTTTTAAAACTCATCCCATCGTCGGAGATGTAAAAACAGTAATCGGTGCAATTGGCGACAAAAGACTTTTAAACACCCACTCCATATCCACCATGCCTGGAGTTGAAAGCATTGTTCCCATTATGAAGCCTTACAAGCTGGCAGGCAAAGAACTAAAGCAGGACCCTACCATTGTTGAAGTAGGCGATGTGCGAATCGGAGGCAATGAAATAGTAGTTATGGCCGGCCCTTGTGCAATTGAAAACGAAGAAATTTATGTTGAAACGGCAAAAAAAGTGAAAGCGGCAGGAGCCAAAATACTCCGCGGTGGTGCCTTCAAGCCTCGTACATCCCCTTATGCCTTTCAAGGTTTGGAAGAGGATGGCCTTAAAATAATGGCGGTTGCCCGTGAAGTAACGGGTCTAAAGCTTGTAACTGAGGTTGTGGATACAAGAGATGTGGAGCTTGTCGCTTCCTATGCAGACATCATTCAAATCGGTGCAAGAAACATGCAAAATTTTAGACTTCTCAAAGAAGTGGGAATGTATAACAAGCCCGTACTTTTAAAAAGAGGATTAGCCGCAACTATTGAAGAATGGCTAATGGCCGCCGAATACATTATTTCCGAGGGCAATCCCAACGTAATCCTTTGCGAGCGAGGCATTCGAACCTTTGAAACATCCACAAGAAATACTATTGATATGAGCGCCATTCCTGTAATAAAAGAGCTGTCCCATCTGCCAATAGTGCTTGACCCCAGCCACGCAGCAGGTACATGGAAATATGTAGACCCCCTTGCAAAAGGTGCAATAGCAACTGGTGCCGACGGGTTAATCATTGAAGTGCACAGCCAGCCTGACTGTGCCCTCTGTGACGGTCAGCAGTCCTTGATTCCTTCAAGGTTCGAACAGCTTATGAAAGAGCTTGAGCCAGTAGCACTTGCTGTGGGAAGAAAGTTATAAAAAACCTCAATAAAGAAAAAAATCAAGCTCGGTAAGGCAAAAATTTTGAGCCTTCCGAGCTTTTTATTTGCTTACATAGGCATCCATATCAGTCTGTACTACCTGTCTGAGCTTTCCTATTTCATCATAGCTTATAACAATATTTTTCCCCATTTCCTTTGCATAGTACAGTGCCCGGTCTGCATAATCAACAACCTTTTTTATATCATCAGAATGTGTAGGAAATTGGGCAACGCCGCAGCTTACAGTAACTTTGCCTTTGCTTGTGCCTTCTTCGGCAAACAGATTCTGCTTTTCAAGCAAACGCCTTATTCTGTCTCCGACACTTTTCGCCTTCTCAAGGTCAAGGTCCCTAATGATAATCATAAACTCCTCTCCCCCGTAGCGAAAAGCAAAATCCGTCTCTCTTATACTTTGCATTATTATATCTCCAAAAAGTGACAGGAGCTTGTCTCCCCAGACATGACCATAGGTGTCATTGAATTTTTTAAAATTATCAATATCAAACATCAGTATATTTAGCGGCTTTTTTGAATACTCACAGTAAAGTGCTTCTTCCTCAAGTTTCTGTTCGAGCATATGCCTGTTGGCAAGCCCGGTAAGCTTATCCGTCCTGGCCAGCTTAAACTCCCGTTTATGCATTTCGTCATATTTTTTGACTTTCAAGATAACTATTGACACACCGTATGACACCAGCAGAATGAAAAAGTCCCTCAAGACAAGCTTTAAAATGTTTAGCTGCTCAATATTATCCGCTTTTACCAAAAAAGATGAAACCGTGTATAATATTATACTGAAAATGCTGATATTTATGGTGCTTGAAACATCCTTACCAAAGCCGTAATATGCAATTACAAAAAACATCAATATGTATATATCCGAGTCAATACCGTTTAATATGTAGGAAAAAGTACAAATAAAAACAATATCAAAATAAAAGGCAACGCCTACAAATTTCTTTATCCAATTCTTCGATATCTTGGATAACACAAGGAAAGTCTGAAATCCGTTATATAAAATTGCCAACGCAAAGGTAATCCAGAAACTTTTTTCTGTTCGCGGGCAATCGGAAACCAGGAAAAAAAGAGGTATAACCACCAAAAGAGCCATCCATCGAAAATACACAAAATTTTTCTGTTGACGAAAGTTTCTAACCTTCTTTTCCTTTAAAAATCCGTTTATTACATCATTCATCGTATCTTTTTTTCCCTCAAAACGATAGAATATTTTCCCTTTATATACTCATATTTTATATTTGTTTTTAATTTTTGTCAATTAGTCACGAGACAAGCCTATACAAACTTTTGCTTGATCTTATCCCAATAAAGCATCACAGCCATTCCTAAAAGTGTAAGGGCCGTACCTAATACAAGATTTAAATTAATTTTCTCACCGAGGAAAATAATAGCAAAAACGCTTGCCAAAACAGGCTTTAGAAAGAAAACCACAGAACCGCTGCCTGCACCTGTGCGGGTCAATCCCATAAAATAAGTAAGATAAGCAATGCCTGTAACAAAAACCGAAAGGTACACAACTTGAAGTAATGCCGAATAATCGAATTTGAAGACCGGAATATCCTTTATCAATAGAAAAGGAAGCAAAGCAATGCTGCCGATTAGAAACGAGTACGCATTCATTTTAAGGCTGCCGATTTTAGATGACGCCATTCTCCCCACAACAGTGTACAGGCCGTATAGAACTGCCGACATCAATGCAAGAACCGGGCTTAATATGTTTATATCCCCGAGGGCCTGTCCATCGATGCTAATCGTCGTTATGCCAAGTATGCCAAAAATCATACCCACAGCTTTAAAGAAAGGTATTCTTTCCTTGTCCATAATAGCTGCAAAGACGGATACAAATATGGGATTGCTGCTGAAAATAACCGCCACTATTGCTGCTTTGGCGTTGGGAATACTTAAACTTAGCTGAAGCAGATTCATGCTGAATACTACGTTAAGGATACCTGCCAAAGCTACAACTGCCAAGCTTTTTGGGTCAATTCTCACATCACGCTTTATCAGCAAAAACAAAAGAAGCAAAGAACCGCCAATAAAAAATCTCAGAAAATTGATTTGAAAAGGATTTACTCTGCCCATAATTGATTTACTTACCACTTCATACGTACTAAAAAAAATTACTGTAATCACAATAAAAAGATAACCAAAGCTGTTTTTTTTCACTGTTCTCCCCCACTTTTACATCATTATGCCTGTTAAATCTCATCCGCCATCACAATCATAGGACTTCTTTACTATTTGCCTAAGCCTAATTTAAGTCATTGTAACCATTAACACATAAAAAGCTTCAATGGTATAATTATAATATAGGATAGTGCTATAATATTTAGAAATAGGGTGAGTTCTATGATAGATATTTCCACTTGCGAAATATGCGGAAAACTTTATAACAATCCCCACGGCTTCTTCAGAGTATGCCCTATATGTTACGAAAGCGATGAGTATGAATTTAAAAAAATCAAGGACTATCTCAATTTGCACCCTAGTGCCAAAATCTTCGATGTAGTAACGGATCTTAATATTTCCGTAAAACAAATCAAGCGTTACCTTCGCGAAAGCAGGCTTGAAATCCTAGAAAAGGACAATCATTTTCTGTTATGCGAAAGCTGCGGAAAAAGCATACGCACAGGCAGATACTGCGACGAATGCTATAAAAGTCATCACAGAAATATCAAAGCCGGATATTCCTCCAGCAACAGCACCAAGCATTCAAATGCAATACGTTTTAGAAACGATGGTCACTCAAAACGTGCCTCATCTATTTAGCGTCGCGGGTTTTATTGCACAAACAATAAAATGCCGCTAAATTTCTTTTTCGTAAAGCATTTTAT
>NZ_DAORXT010000149.1:0-3838 GCF_035371925.1 Acetivibrio sp.
TTTCTTTTTGCCCGCCTGCTGGACGGAACGGATTTTTTCGGCGGGCGGCGGGGCCTCAATTTTAGCGGTGGGTGGGGTTAGTATATCTAAATATGCAATTTTTCACCACGCTTCTTGAAAGCGTCTCTTCCTCCTTCCAATTTTAGCAACTCATCTCTGTACGCCAAATTCTCTATCGTTGTCTCTATTATTTCTGTTATACCAGTTTCGTTTTTTAAAATAAAGATTTTTTCAGCATCGCCGTTTACCACAAAATTTGCGTTATGCGTGGCGAAAATTATTTGTCGGTTGTTTTTCTTTCGTTTGATCAATGGTACGAGATAATTAGCAATCAGTGAGCTGTCTAAATGCGCTTCTGGCTCATCAATGATAAGGGGGTAATTGCCGAACAACAGCAATACCACCATGACAGATGTGCATTTTTGGCCGAATGAGGCGTGCTCAATATCTTTCCCGTCATACAAAACTTGAATCCTCTTGTACCTTGTGACATCGTTGAGATGTTTATCTCTGATGGTAAGGAATATCTGATAGTTTGGCTTCTTGTCAAAAACATCTTTCAGGAATTTTATATAATTCAGTTTTTCCACCTTTTTTCCTTGTTTATCTAAAAACTCTTTAATTTTTTTGTGATCATCCGCAAAAGTTTCCTTATGTTCTACAATGTAACTTTTGAGTAAATCTGGCCTCTCCCCACCTCTGTGCTGTTTAGAAAAATAGGAGTAAAACTCGTCTGCAATTTGTATCCAAGCCTCTCGTTCGTCAAAAAAATAGTTTAATCCAATACTTTTTATATCTTGATTGTTTCCTTCCGCTTGCTCCTTGAGTATATTGACAAGTGGCTTTATTCCTTCTTCAATAACGTCTTCATACTCTTTCTTAACTTTTTCTACCTCTTTCAAAACCTCATCATATTCATTTATTTCTTTTTGCTTATCCTCGATTTTTTTGTTCAGTTTAGAAAGTTCATCATCAATTTTAACGATCTTCTGAGGGGCACTTTTAACTTGCAGTATATTTTCATCAGATAAACCTGCTTTCTTAAGAAAGTCTGATAATTTCTTTTCTTGTTCTTCTATTTCCTTAGCGAGAGAGTTTTCTTTTTTAACTAGATCTTTAAAATTTGTCGGAGCTAAAATTTCCTCCGCGTTTGTTATATTTTTCTTGGCTTGCTCGTATGCCTCTTTATACTTTTGAGCAATATCATCTCTTTCCTCACTCTCTACAGCAATTTCTTCATCTGGTTCATCATTAAAACCAACGGGGAAATGCTGTTCCTTTAATTCCTTAATAGAGTTTCTTAATTCATCAATAGTGGTTCGCCATCCTTCTAGCTTCTGCTTTTGATTGCTCTTTTTTGTGATGAGTTCGACAATCTCTGAATACTCCTTACTCTTTGTTACCTCAACCGCATTTTCTAGTGTTGCTTTTTCTTTTTCCTTTGATTTCTTTTCAGCCCGCAGCTCCTCAATTGTCTCAATGAGAGATTGGAACGAGTTAACTCTTTTTAGAAGTTTTTCAAGTTTCTCCTCGTCTTTTTCTAAAATGCCACCGCTGCGAATATTAGCCCTTTCATAAATGGCGTTTGTAAAAGCTTCTTTATCTGTTGCAAAGCTTTCAACTTCGCTTTGACCGATAAACTCAAATAAAGACACGCCACCAAATGAAAAGACATCTAAGTCAGTAGTGTTAAAGGACGGTTGAAGTTTCTCCCAAAAGGATTGAGATGATTTTGGATCTTTTGAGTGTTGACCAAGAAAATTAAGAATCGTACTCTTTCCTGAACCCCTGCCTCCTATAAAACAGTTAAAAAATGGGCTTAAATAATACTTGCTATTTGCTCCGGCAAAGCAAAATCGCTCTTCTTTCTCAGAACCATCTTTTTGCTTTACAGTTATTTTTGCATCAGAGGAAATATTAAAAGTTATGCTTTCTATTACATTGTTAGGTTGAACAGGTTGATTTACTTGTACAGCAATCCTTGACTGCGGATCGTAAATTATTTGTTTTAATCCCTCAAATGTTGTCTCCGATTTTATCCAAGTAAATCCATTTCCAGTTTCTGACGCTTGGTGTGCATCAGATGATTTTATTAGAGCAAAATTATCTGGATTAAAACCCCACCCGCTGATTATTTTTTTAGTTTCGGCTATATCTTCGTTCGTTTTATGATCTAGCGCAAAATAGTATTTTCCTGCAACACTTTGCTCAAAAAATTTCTTTCGATTTGCACCAGTAGTTTTCTTAAATAACCCTTTTTCTCCTTGAGAATGTGCAAAAATAGCAAGTCCTATGTCTTCTTTGCAAATTTTATCTAAAATTTCGTGGATATCTCCCCCTATTGATTCAGCTTGACCTTGAGAGTTAATTACGGGCGAAGATAATTGGCATACATGATTTAAAAAGTGAGTGATAACTTCTTCCCATGTTTGTTTTCTAATTCTAGTCTTATATACGGGGTTTAGAATAACTAAGATTTGATAGCCAGTATTAACATCAATTTCAACCCCCGGCAAAACCGTGATATCTAAATTTTCTTCGCTAATAATTTCGAGGGCACTATCAATCGCGGCCCCACAATTATGGTCAGTAATCGCAACCACTGATATTTCTTTTTCAATGGCTTTATTAAGATATTCTCTGGTCGCATTCTTTATCTCTGTTTTCTTGGATTGCACATCACAAAGCCACTCATCCTTTATTGGCTGAATTTGTAGATCCCATTTTCTCCATTCTGATCCTTTTGGAAAAATATTAGCCATATTTATATTCCAGATTTAGTTCGATTATGTTCTTTGCAAAGCATTTGGCAGTTCTCGGCAATTGTTTTTCCGCCTTCGCTCCAAGGTGTAATGTGGTCGGCTTCCATTTCTTCAATATCCCACTTTTGTTTTTCTTTCTTTTCTTTTTTACACCACGGACAAACGCCTTTCTGCCGCTCATACGCTTCGCGTTTCATTTTGTCGGTAAAGGCGCGAATAGATAGATATTTTTCCTGCCGTGTCAAAACATAAGAGTAAATACCGGATTTTTTGGTAACATCTTCGTCTTGCATTAGCTCTTTAATTTCAGCTTCCAATTTGTCGGGGTTTAATTTTTTATCTTTGAATTGATTGTATAGCTCGCCCCAATTTACATGCGCCATTTCTTTCCTGTAGTTTGGGAAAGTTTTACGTACCCACGCAATCACATCTTGGAAATAATTCCATAACTCATCAGCATTTTCATCATACTGGTGGCGAGCCATGTAATCTTCAACATTGCCATTGTTTATCCACGAAAGCGCGGTTTCCAAATATTCTTGCCTAATTGGCGAGCCGGAAAGCAACGCGCCGCCATCATTTGCCAAAAGATACGCCGCGCAATTCGGCTTGCTGAATTTGAGTTTTGCGTCCGAAAGCCACGGCCCGGTGTAAACCGCGTTGCGAATTTCTTGATCGGTCAGTTTTTCTCCGGCAATATTGATTGTTTTAAACCACTCCAATCGTTCTTTGTCCGTGCCTTCGCAGAAGTAAATCATCAACTCATAATCCAAAATCTGGTCTTGTTCTTCTTTGGTGAGGTTATGGAAAAAGTAGTTATTGAGCGAAAAATCGCCGTTTACATACTGACCAATGCTTATCGTGCGCTGTTGTCCGTCTAGCATCTCGTAAGTTCCGTCTTCTTTTACCATCCAATACATCACATTGAGCGGAAAACCTTTCTTGATTGTTTCAATTACTGCGTCGCGCTGTTTGTCTTTATACACAAATTCGCGCTGATATTTTGGCCGCACATCAAGTTTGCCGCCATAAGCCACCACGCCTTCTATGGCGTTATCCTTGAAGCCGTCAACAAC
>NZ_DAORXT010000150.1:0-1202 GCF_035371925.1 Acetivibrio sp.
ACTGTACAATAAAACGGATTGTGAAAAATATTTTGCCGTCCTCTTATTTCGACAAAATCCGTCATCCGTAAGGCTGCAAGCCACTAATGTTTAAATTCTACACAAATGTCAAAAATCCTTCATTTTTCTGGAAATATATCTTTGCCTTTACTACTTACTCTCAAGCATTACTTGTCACTATAAATCATACTTTCTTTCAATATCCCGAATCCTTGTTACCCTGTATAGTTCTATGGGGGTACACAGCTGTCACCGCCCCGGTGACAGTTACGGTAAATGGGAATTTTATCAAAATACGAAAAAGCAGAATCATCAGCTTGATTATCATTTTTTACCACCAAAAGATAAAGATTTGAACTCTGGCTTCTATTCTTCCTGTACCTTGGCGTTTTAACTATGTATCCTTCAGCACAAAGCTCCTTCAACGCCCTCTGAACAGTTCTTTCACTTAATCCTGTTTCCCTTGCCATAGTTGGAATGGCAGGAAAACAGGTAAGCTCCTTGTTTGAACGATTCACAATATAAAACATGATAGTTTTGGCCCTGCCTGGCAAGCTGGAGGCATATACCCGGTTTAAAACTCTTGCTTTATCCAAAAATCCAACCACCCTTCCGATATTGAAGAATATTAAACTTTTTAGCTATTCGATAGCTTTCACATGTGTATACTCTTTCACTATCTCAGCATATATTGCTGCATTTGCCTTGCCATCAAACAGGTCCGGGGAATAACCTGTAAAATACAATTGAACATTCTTATTCTTCAGCATATTACATATCTCACTTTGAACCTTTTTGGGAGTATAAGATAGCAAAAGAAACAAAGGCATATCACAGAGTTCCGCAAGAGCCGCTCTGACAAAAGCAAACTCATACGGTTTTGTTGTGCCGCACAAAATCAGCAGTTCACATTGTTTGAGCGTCTTCATACTGCATTGTGCAAAAGTGCCGAAATCAATAACGATAAAGTTATTCTCCTCCGGGAAATGTCCCCTGAAATAATACTTTACGCCGTTGTATTCAACATGTGTCTCGCTGACAATCATTTCCTTATAATATGTTGGCAGAGTACTGAGATGACCGTTTGTATTCGCTTCAACATAAGCTGCGTCAGCTCCGCTATTTACAAGGAAATTCACCAGATTAAAAGCCGTTGTGGTTGTCCCAACCTTATGTGCTGCACCCACTACCGCTATCTTTAC
>NZ_DAORXT010000150.1:1302-3707 GCF_035371925.1 Acetivibrio sp.
AATTTCACTTTCAGCATCCTTTAAAGCCTTAAGGTCAATGAGAAAAAAATCAAATTGGCTTAAATTTCTGACATCATGAATTACAAACTGTTTCAGTCTGAAAAGACCGGACATCTTCTTGATTGGTATTCCACGCTCTTTTTCCACAAAGTCAAAAAGGTTAATGTTCTGGTTGCTGCACAAATACAGAATCACGGCTGTACCCCCTTTGCTCTCCAACCTTAAAATCTGAGTTGACTTTTATCGGCTTCTTCTCCGGCTTGCTCGTAATTAACAATACAATGCCGACCACAACAACTATGACATAGATAAACATTTCAATGATGATCTTCTTTTTCATAGCTTTCTCCTTTCGAAATTATCCAGAACGGCCCGCCTGAACCCGCCTGCTTGCATGCTTCATTCAAAATTAAAGATATATCCCACTCCTGTTCGCTTCGGCTCTTGCTGATAGGGTCTGCGACAAGGATTTTACCTTTGCCTGTAACCCCTCTTAACACAATAAAGTGCCCGGATTTTGTGAAATGGCCCTTTCCCATAATGGCAACAACAAGTTTTCCGTTCGCCAGAGCATCTACAATTCTCTGCGGCTCATTTACAGTACAGCCCTCCGCTTTTAATCCGAAATGCCTTGCTCCGTCAGGAATCAGGCTATGGTATGAACCATTCCCCTCACACCGGTAGCCGTTTTCATATGCCCATTCACTCATTTGAACCGGATCAATAACCGGGTAAGTGGACACTCCTCTGCTATCGCCGGTCATCCTCTCTGAGGAATGTCCAAGTAGGCTTGAAACCACCATTGCCAGTGATGTCGGCCCACAGCCGCTCGTGCCGATGGTTCCTGTTTTGCCATAAGGTTTGTTTGCCCATCTTTTGTCAGCCTGATTGAAATACACTACATCGATAGCCCCATCAGAAAAGGTTACTCCCGAATAATCAATGCCGTTGCTTTCCCTGTAGCTTGCATCATTTATATCAATGGTCTGGTCAAGTGAAAAACTGTCATGTAGCTGTGTCACCTGAGCAAGCTCATTGTCGGAAAATATTGTACTCAAATATTCCAGTGGATGCGTAATGATATACACAAACATGGTCAGATTTAAAAGCACCGATATTACCGGTATCAGTGCAATCATAATGATTCTTTTCCGTGCTTCCTCATCAGCAGCTGCCTTTAAGGCTAATTGTGCAAGTATCTTTGCGGTAGCCGGGTCTATTGCCATATGGGTTCACCTCCAATTTTGGGACAAAAAAACGAGTGCCTATTACAGCACCCGTCCGGCCTAAATTAATAACTTTTTATTCCTGGATTTTAGACAATTCAACCTCTTTCCAATTCTCTGGAAATCCCATGAGATGTAAAATATCATTGATGTTGATAGTATGGATTTTGGAACTGAGTTTTTTCAACTGTCCGTCTATTATTCTGACCATCTCAGAAAATTCAGCTGTTCTATTCTGCGGCAATAGTTCTTTTATACAAATCATTAAAGAAAATACATCATTAATTCCTTGCAGGTACTTTCCGTTAGCATTTTTACATATTTGCAACTCAGCATGTATAGGACCTGCTTTTATTTCAACTCCATTAAGCTTTGTGTTATATAATCTTTCATCATGCGCGCATATATTTCTAAATAGTGACATCGCTTTAAGATAACTGCGAAGAATATTTTCCTGCAATCCGAATTCTTTAGCAACAGCCTGTCTATCCGTAAGTTTCATTATCCCATAAAATTTGCTGATATTGCCAAATGTCAGGACACTTACCAATACCCAAAAAGGAACGTAGCCATATTTTGTAACATAATGTGTAATAGCATTATGTTTCCCGCTCTGTTCTGATATCGCCCTTTGCAAAGTTGAAATTACGGCCATTATAGATTGCAGCTCTGAGTTGTTTTTGTATGTATCAAAATTACCCAGTTTCAAATAATTGTCATGTCCGTACTTCTCTGAGAATTTATATGCAATCACAGACTTGATATTGGTCTCCAGCTTTAAAAGCTGCTTTAAAAATATAAAACGCAGTTCCCTATCAAACTCATAAAGTGCATAGATTTCATCAAAGTCGGCACCATCCTTAAATTTCTCTCTTCGGGTGATGCAATTTCCAGAAACAGGTCTTTGTAACCATTTATAACATTATAATAATTTTCAGTTTGAAGAACTCCTATGGCTCCTTCATCAACTTTCAATCCCCTGCTTCTAAGTATTTCTATCTGCTCACGATAAGTTTTAAACAGCTTGTCCCCCATCACAATCCCCTTAATGTAAAATGGCCCTGGCTCTCAAGGAACACCAGGGCACTGATCAACTTTATCGATAACATCTTTTACAAGGTTATCGTAACATAACAATTACAAGTAGTCAATACTTATTGTGATTGTCATGCATGAATA
>NZ_DAORXT010000151.1:0-3583 GCF_035371925.1 Acetivibrio sp.
CTCCATTCAAATCATAAGCTGTGCTTATCCTATTACTGTATTAGTTCAACATTGTATTTAGCTGTTTCGTTTACTCTACAGCTTATTTAGAAAAGGAGATCGCGCTTATATATGGGTTTCAGGTCCTGAGGGCGGCATTGTTGCTTCAGGGGTTATCCTTTGTGACCCGGAAATCAGAGAAAATAATGAACCGGATCCCTATGCTGTTTCAGGCAAATTAAATACAGGGGGGAAAGCCCTGTAGTGGATATTAAACTAACGCATAAAATAACGGATGCTATTATAAAAAAAGAAGATTTATTGGCAGATGAACGGTTGAAAAATATAAGTATTATTAATTTCGCCAACGCTACAAACTTTAAATTGACTTCCGAACAGGCCGATACAATAGACAGCATTATCAATGGCACCTATAAACGCGTGGAATCAAGGAATACATAAGAAGCCACGCCTTCTGCTTCCCCAAGGCAATACTGGATTTATGCTCCCGGAAGTAATTCTTCTAAATGGGAAGAGTTTTACTCTCATGGAATTATGGGTATTGAATGGGATGAATTGGGCGACCTGAAGCAATACCCCAGCAAGGATGCAATGAAATCAAAAATGAAAGAAGTGTATGGCACTGAATATTCATATATTAACTCAGCTCTTGCCACATGGCAGTTTGCCAACGAGATTTCAGTCGGGGATATTGTTTATGCCAAAAAAGGCATGCGTAAAGTTGTGAGGCGCGGAATAGTCGAATCAGGCTATATTTTTGATGCAAATCGTGGCGAGTATAAACATATTCGTAAAATCAAATGGACACATAAGGGAGAGTGGGAACATCCAGGCCAAGCTGTCATGAAAACCCTTACCGACATAACTCCCTATACTGATTATGTACAAAAACTGGAAGCCCTGTTTATTGATGACGACTCCATAAATATTGAAAAAGAAGAATTTCCTAATACCAGGAAACCAAATCCCTTCACTGTTTCCGCCGCCCATAGAAAAGCCTGAATCTAAAAGACAAGTTACAAAATCGTTATAGTTTTTAATAATCATATTCCCACTTCCTTTTCAATTGAGTCAATAGAAAGTAAATCGGAGTGTATTATTTGTCCGCTCTAATAATTGCTAGTCCATAATTTTGATGTAAAACCTCGACCTTTTTAAAACCGGCATTTTTCATGAGCTCAAATTGATGCTCCAAAGTCAGTGGAATATCAATATGTATAAGCATATCTTCAGGTATATTATTTTGCTTGCGTAAATATTCATAAGCTTCAAGGCAAAGTGCCTCCTCCTCATAGCAGCATGCAGTATAGTCGGATTCTATATAATATCCACCGCTTTTTATCGTCCGATAAAGTTTGTTATAAATTAGTTGCTTCTTTTCATATTTAAAATGATGAAGTGTTTGAAAAGACATAGCCGCGTCAAACTTATTTTCCTCAAACTCATACTCAAAATAGTCCGCATTAATTAATTCGATGTCTTTATCACCATAACTTTCCCGCAATTTATCAAGCATAGTTTCAGATAAATCAATACCTGTAACCTTAACATCGGGAAATCTCCTGTAAATTGAACGAAGCTCCAAACCTGTGCCGCAGCCAATATCAAGTAATGTTTTCAAACCATCATCAAAGAAACCTGCAATATGAGCGTATTCTTCTCCCCAATTTTTTAAATGAACACTATTATATTCACCTATTCTATTAGCAAAAAATTCCGTCATTTCTTCCACAGGAGCATTCTTTATATCATCAAGCCGATCTTTTAATTCTTTCAAATACTTTTCTATTTCTTCTTGAGTTCGGATTCTACTTTTTAGCATAATAATTTTTCATCCTTTCATAAAACTCACTCAATAATAAATGAATATCTGTTTCATTTATCTTCATTTTATTTGTGGCAAGTTCAATCGCAAGGCCGCTTGATAAAAGCCAAATTTCTATAAAAATTTTTTGAGCGTAAGGCCTATCAATATTAAAGTCGGCCATTATTGAAGATATTACTTTTTGATTCCATTCGGCATTTGCAATGTCTTCAAAACTTATTCCCTCTAATGTGTTTGACAAAAACATAGCTGTGTATAAATTCTTTTCATATAAAGCAAATAAAACGTGCGCTTTAGCTTTGCTGACTACATAGTTGCTGCTGTCAATGTGCTTTTTTACAAATAGATCATATTCTTGGTCAATCATTTGGGAAACTGCAGTTTTTAACTCGTCCATTCCCGTAAACGAAAGATAAATCGGCTGTGTAGAACAGTGTAATTTTTTAGCGATATTTCTTGCATTTACAGCACTCAGTCCGCATTCACGCACAATTTCCAATGCAGCCTGTAAGATTGCTTCTTTGGATATTTGCTTTTTCGCAGGCATTTAATCAATGGCCTCCATTCGGAATAATAACTATTGTTATTGATAACATATGTTATTATATAAAAAAACACTTGGATAGTCAATAGCTCATTGTACTTATATTTATTGGCTGCTTCAACATGCGGCGTTAAACGAAAACAGAACGTCGGCCTCGGCATCACACCATGTACTTAATATTGCATGGGCTGATAAAAAACATATTTGCGTCTTATGTGGTATAAGTATTATATTCCTGTAAACAGTTTCAAGTTTTAGTTAATTCGACAATATGTTGTATTTTTCGACGTTTTGTGCTAAAATATTAAAGGCATTTTTCTGTTTGCATATTTTACAGCGGTCTTTTATATATTTATGAACAGTTTTTTTATTCCATCAAAGTACAGCAACTCTTTTACTAATAATTTTCCCAAAAGGAGGAAAACTATGATTGACTACACCGAAGGTTCGGGAAAGCAGTACCATATACAGGTAGGCCTGGGCGAAGTTGGGCGTTATGTCATTTTGCCCGGTGATCCCAAGCGATGTGAAAAAATCGCTTGCCATTTTGACAACCCTCGGCTCATCGCCGACAACCGTGAATACATCACCTATACCGGCACGCTGGACGGCGTCCCGGTCAGCGTCACCTCTACTGGCATTGGCGGCCCATCCGCTGCCATTGCCATGGAAGAGCTGACACGTTGCGGTGCCGATACTTTCATTCGGATTGGTACCTGCGGCGGTATGCAGATTGATGTACATGGCGGTGATCTGGTAATTGCCAGTGGAGCTATCCGCATGGAAGGCACTAGCCGCGAATACGCTCCTCTGGAGTTTCCTGCTGTGGCGAACATTCAGGTTGTCAACGCCCTAGCCAAAGCTGCCGGGAAGAAAAATCTTCCTCATCACATAGGCGTGGTACAATGCAAGGATTCCTTTTACGGACAGCATGAACCCGAAACCAAGCCCGTCGGCTACGACCTGATGAATAAATGGGAAGCATGGCTGAGGCTGGGATGTCTGGCCTCTGAAATGGAGTCGGCGGCACTGTTTGTAGTAGGCAGCTATCTAAAAGTCCGAGTAGGTTCCGTATTTTTGGTAATTGCCAACCAGGAACGAGAAAAAAGAGGACTTAGCAATCCCCAAGTGCACGATACCGAATTGGCAATCACCACTGCAGTGGATGCCATTCGTGAACTTATTCGTGAAGATAAAGCACAATCAAAAGAAAG
>NZ_DAORXT010000152.1:0-3581 GCF_035371925.1 Acetivibrio sp.
AACTTATTATTTTATAATAAAATATTAAGATTTCAAATAGGAAATACTATAATTGAAGCAAAAAATTATGCATTGGTATATTAAATCAAAAAATAAAAGTGGGAGATGATGTGTTAAATGGATGCTGTAAGAGCACAACAGATTCTAAAATCCGATCAGATTGTTGAAGTGCTGCATGAAGGCGCACCGGTATGGATAGAAAAGGTAATGGACAATAATATGGCACATGTTTCCTATATAAAAACAAAGGAGGAAAAAGACGTACCTTTATATATGCTGGTGGAAAAAGAATTGCCGAAAAACAGTCTGTAGGAATCCTATGATGGCCGATTCTTTTCTATATAATTATTAACTTCATAATTATTTGCCTCCCCCTCAAAAATTTTTGTTGACATTATTTTAATATAGTATTATAATGATAATAACAAAACAATAATAACACTGTAAAATATCTGACATAGCTATATCAACAAAGAAGAGGGGGAATTTTTTATGAAAATCCTGGCAAGAAATGAATTTTTGCAAAAGAGCAACGAGACTATAATATCGATTTTGGATATGCTTGAAAACCTGCCTGTTGTAAAACTTGATGAAATCGAAGCCGACAAGGCTGTTTTGGTTATTATCGATATGACAAACGGTTTTGCAAAAGAAGGGGCGCTAAAAAGCGATGCCGTCAAAGAACTAATACCTAAAATTTGTGAACTTGGCGAAATTTGCAATAAGTTTAAAATTCCAAAGATTGCCTTTGCAGACTGCCATACCGATGAGTCGCCGGAGTTTGATGCATATCCCAAGCATTGCCTAAAGGGGACGGCGGAAAGCGAGATAGTGGATGAAATAAAAAATATCGGCGGATATACTCTAATCGAAAAAAATTCTACCAACGGGTTTCTTGAAGAAGCTTTCAGAAACTGGCTTTTAGCAAACCCGGATATCGATACCTTCATATTGACCGGCGATTGTACCGATATTTGCGTACAGCAGTTTGCGATTACACTTAAAGCATACTTTAACATGAAAAACAAAAGAGCAAGAGTTATTGTTCCGCTAAATGCAGTTGACACCTATGATCTGGGGCTGCACGACAGAAACTTGATGAATGTCATGGCGGCATACAATATGATTATCAATGGGGTCGAAGTTGTACAGGATGTTATTGGATAGGGGGATTAATAATGAAAAAAATCAATTGGAATCAGAATGAAAACTTGAGCATGCTGACAGACTTTTATGAGCTGACAATGGCAAACGGTTATTTTGAAAACGGACTTAGAGACAAAATTGCCTACTTTGATATGTTTTTCAGAAGGGTACCGGAAAACGGCGGGTTTGCCATAATGGCCGGATTGGCTCAAGTCATTGAATATATAAAGAGTCTTAAGTTTGAGGATGACGATATTGAATTTTTAAGAAGCAAGGGTATCTTTAGTGAGGAATTTTTAAAGTATCTTAAAGAAATGGAGTTTTGCTGCGATATATGGTCAATACCTGAAGGAACTCCGATTTTCCCCAATGAACCTATAATAACGGTAAGAGGGCCGATTATTCAGGCACAGTTTATAGAAACAATGATTTTGCTTACCGTTAACCACCAGAGTCTCATAGCCACTAAAGCCAACAGAATTGTCAGGGCGGCGCAGGGAAGAGCCGTACTTGAATTCGGCACCAGAAGAGCTCAAGGTTATGACGGGGCTGTACTTGGGGCAAGGGCGGCATATATAGGGGGATGTGCCGGTACGGCATGTGCCATAGCGGATAAGGAGTTCGGCGTGCCTGCATCGGGAACAATGGCTCACAGCTGGGTTCAGCTCTTCCCTACGGAGCTTGATGCTTTCAGAGCTTATGCAAGAGTGTATCCCGACAACTGCCTTCTTCTTGTGGACACATATAATGTGTTAAAATCGGGAGTACCGAATGCCATAAAAGTATTTCAGGAGGAAGTTGTAACAAGGGGATTTAGGCCCAAGGGTATAAGAATAGATTCGGGGGATATTGCATATCTTTCAAAGGAAGCAAGAAAAATGCTTGACGAAGCGGGATTTGCCGATTGTAAGATTGTTGCATCCAATTCTCTTGATGAATATATAATAAGGGATATTTTGCTGCAAGGGGCCCAGGTTGATATTTTCGGTG
Source organism: Acetivibrio sp. (assembly GCF_035371925.1). NCBI lineage: Bacteria > Bacillati > Bacillota > Clostridia > Acetivibrionales > Acetivibrionaceae > Acetivibrio > Acetivibrio sp. The sequence continues at coordinate 2,137 of NZ_DAORXT010000152.1, forward strand.
TGGGAGAAAGGCTTATAACATCGAAAAACGAGCCTGTTTTCGGAGGTGTGTATAAGCTTGTGGCAGTTGAAGAAAACGGAAATGTTGTTCCGAAAATAAAGATGAGCGAGAATGTGGTAAAAATAACAAACCCCGGATACAAGAAGGTTTACAGGTTGTTTGAAAGAAAGAATAACAAGGCAATTGCAGATGTCATCGTAAATGCCGGCGAGATTATTGACGACAGCAAGCCCTATGAAATTTTTGATCCTGAGCATACTTGGAAGAGGAAGACTTTGACAGATTTTTACGCAAAGGAGCTCCAAGTTCAGATCTTCGATAAGGGAAAATGCGTATATGAAGTACCCGAAATAAATGAAATTAGGAATTACTGCATAGAACAGATCAATACCCTTTGGGATGAAGTGCTCAGATTTGAAAACCCGCACAAATATTATGTAGACTTAAGTGAAGAACTGTGGAATATAAAGAATAAGCTGCTTAAGGAGTATACATTGCAATAAAAAAATGACTCTCTGTGAAAAAACACTAAAATTAATCAAATTTTTTATATAATTTTTCTCAGATAATTGAGGAGGAAATCGAGCTGCCGGGTCGTATTATTATATATATAATATGCAATAGTAAATTTTTCTAACATCATATGATAAAAGCAACTCATAAATTGCATTTTATATTTAACAGGTCATCTTTAGTTTTCATCACAGGTACTCATACCGGCAGTTCGAATATTTATTGTTGCTGGAGTTTGAAGGGCAACTCCATTCTATTAAGGAGTGCAAAAAATGGATGTTAAAAATGCCTTTATTGAAACGACAATGGAAGTATTGTCCGGATTTGGGCTTCCTCCCGTGTTTGCCGAAAAGGATGAGAAGGAAAGCCGGATTCAAGCAGGGGATGTAAATGTCGTTATGGGTGTAAATGGTGCGCTAAGCGGCAATTTAATCGTGACGGCAAACAAAGAATCTGCTTTGTTTATATCATCGGCCATGCTGGGAGGAATGAAATTTGAGGAAGTTAATGACATGGTAAAAAGTGCAATGGGCGAATTGCTTAATATAATTGCCGGAAATGCATTTAGCAGAGTAGATATAAAGTCGGTAATTTATATTTCTACACCAGCATTGGTTATCGGGGAGGGAATTTCTATTTTGCTTCAAAGGTCCGGCACAAACAAGTTGATTTTTGATGTGGTTGGACAATCTATGGATATTTTGATTAATATTGAATAGTTTTTGGTTGATCTTACCTTAATTCTGTTTTTTAGGATGCAATGGCAATACACAACCAATATATACCTTATTCCCTCTTTGTGATAGCAGCGGAGCCTGTATAAAGATTAATCTTTATGCAGGCTCCGCTGTTTTGCCGGGTTTTTTATGTGAAAAACTTTTGCCGTGCCATTCGGATATCATTGGCGGACGATGAATAATTCTCTATTGGAG
>NZ_DAORXT010000153.1:0-3556 GCF_035371925.1 Acetivibrio sp.
ATTCTAACTTATTTTGGCCGTTTTGTCTGTCTTAATTTCTGGTATCATTATATTCTCCACAAAATGCCATATTCCTTCATTTGTTCAACCGCAAGTTTCGACAAATTATCTCTTCAAAACATCCTGCAGTAGTTTAAAACTGTTTCCTTGCAAAGAGATGCTCCAGAACCCTGCCTTCTATATTAATCAGTAACTTGCAGTATTCGATAAGACGGCTGGCATCCTTTCAAATGTTATCTTTAAGTCACCAAAATACTGCAATTAAAGGATGACCAGCAGAAGTCCTGACTGTCTAATCGAATGTAGTAAATGAAATAATGCTGGAGTTAATTATTCTCTCCAGCAATTATTATACAATAATATCCGCGTCTCAAATATCCTCAAAGTATGAAAACAAATCACCCTCAACCATATACCTTGTCAACCTTTCCAGGCGCAGAATATCCCTGACAGAAGCCCCATTGTTTTTCTTTGAATAAAATGAATTTTCACCAAGCAACACATAGTACCATTTGCAGTTCATCCTGTCATCCGGCTTCAGAGCATTCACTTTCTTCAGCCAGTCAAGAGTCGCTTTCTCCTTATTCAAGACATTCTGATTGTCCATATCCCTGTCAGCTTTGGTCTCCACAAGATAAATTTCATCCTTGAGTTTTACAATAAAATCAGGAAAATACGAAGCAATCATACCGTCTTTTCTGATGTAGTTCAAATAGGCAAAGGTGTGATAGTTTTCTTTAATTTTAATTATGGATTCCACTTCCGAATCGGTATCGCAAAATATTATGAAGTCTCTTTCAAAACCTCCTTTGTTGCTGGGAAAAGGCAGCCTGCTGTATATCGACTTGGATACCTCTACCGAATAGTTCTCCCTCATCTTCATTGTGTCGATTTCTGAGAAATACTTCCTGAGCACTACCGCCTCGGATATCTCAACATTGTTTTGCATCTCGTATATAGCCTTGCTTATTTCCTTTATTATATGCTCCACAATCCCTGATTTGGTCAGCAGCAACACCCTCCAGTTATTATCTTCAAATGGATCAAACGGCTGGTCAAAAAGCCTTGTCCGTATGAATTTGTCGATTACCGCAGCAAGTTCCGCATTGTTAATCTGCATGAACGGAAACCTTTCCTTTTTTCTTATCCCGACACGTTCTATGGAGGAGGATATGGCACCGATTATCTTGCCAATATACTCATTATAGCTTTTTGAGTTAAATACCTGGGCAGAAACCTCATAATTCCCGAACCTCGTCTTTACAGTAATTTCCTCAGAATAAAAAGTATCGTCCTTTTGTGAAACAAACATTTTAAGTGTTTTTAATGGGTAAGAACTGTATGGCATCATAATGTCAGGAGAAAGTTTTTTATATACAATGGTTTCCTCCCTGTCCTTGACAATAATCGGGAAAAACATATCATAATTCCTATAGTCCTCTTTTAAACCTACATTAATCAAATCGCCAACTATGCTTTCCCTGCTGTCTTTCATGTCTCCAGCTTCATTAACCAGCCCTTCCTTTATCAATTCGTCATAGAACTCAATAAACCGTGGATGTTCTATAATGCTTAATATGTCAAGGTAATTTGAAGGCTCCTGTTTCTTCTGGAGCAGCTTTATCCTGTTCTCCTGTTTTATGTCATCATAATCGTTTTCCCTCCACATAAGCCGTAAGCCCCTTCCCACAATCTGTTCAAGCAGGATAGGCGCTTCACTGGAACGGAGGGGGACAATAACACAAATATTGTTTACATCGAACCCCTCTCTCAACATCAAAACCGATACAATAATTTTGGGTTTTTCATAGGAATCAATATTAAATAGCTTACGTTTCAATTCATTCCATTCGCTTAAGGGTATATTTCCCTTTTTATCCGAGTCAACCTGTAAAACATCCTCTTCATCAAGACCTTCATAGCGTGTCAGATATTCAACAACAAGCGGAGAAACTTTCGTATCCTCACATATGACAAGCATCTTTGGGTATTTATTTGTAATTCCTGCTTTATCCTTTGTGAAATCCACAAACTGCTTCTCTAAAATTCTTAGTTTTTGCAGTCCTGCCCGAAGCATTATCTTTTGACCTTCCGAAAGACCTACTACATTATTTCCTTCCCTGACTGCTTTATAATCAAGTTGTGCAAGTTCCTCAGAGGCAATTTCCTTACGCTTATCAAGGACAATGGTTTTAACAAGTCCTTTATGGATAGCAGTCTTTAAATCAAAGTCTACAATAATATGCGGAAAATAATGCTTTGTCCTTTTCTGACCGCTTCCCGTAACGTTATAGGGTGTAGCGGAAAAGTCAATCTGGATGAATCTCTCACCTTTTCCTGAAGCTATTTCATTCAGGCTCTTCTGCCATTCAACTTCCATGACTTCACCGGCAACTTTTACCTCATGGATATGGTGGGCTTCATCATTTATTACAACAATATCTTTTAGTTTCGCCAAATACTCGATCTCGCTGCCTTTCAAATAATTATTGTCTAAGGTGTCCAATGAGTGTCCTGCGGTTGTGCCGGGTGAAATAGGTCTTAAATCCTGAAGTATTACTGCAGGATTCTCAAGGGGATCATCAGTATCGGTTTCTTCCTCATCGGCTCCAGCAAGCAGATGCCAGTTAGTTATCGCAATTAAACCGTCACCGGTTACTTTGCGGCCAATTTCCTCTTTTCTGGCAACACTGTTTTGTATAAAACTGAACAGTGTGCTTTTATATGCTTCAGGCACAAACAATTCCCTGTATTTATAAAAATCGGACGTTTCAAAATTTCTGACACCGCTTTCGGTTTCCTTTCCAAGGTAAGCATCCAGAAGTCTTTCATATACTATAAGCCCAGGAGCCACAAGCAGAAAGTTTTTTGAGTACCTGCCCGAAGGCTTGTCCTCATATTTTGCATTCAGGTACTGCCATATCAGCAGTGCATTCATTACCCAAGTTTTACCCGTACCTGTAGCCATTTTCATTGCATATTTGGGATAGCTGTATTTTATATTATTTAACTCCACCAATCCCATCTCGGCAAGAATCTCTTCATTTACTGAAGTATACATGTCAAATACATTTTTTGATTTCAGTATTTCATGTACGTATATAGTGTTCAGTATAGCCTGCTTCTGCCCCTGATGGAAATTAAACCTCCGCTGGTCGCAAAATGTATCGGTAAACCAATATCTCAGCAAGTCCTGCGTCACCGGAGTAACACCATTCATTAACTCTCCCGAATCCCATGCTTCATTGGTTATCCTTGTAAGCTCTGCCGCAAATTTTAGCGGAACATCTCTTGTCCCGATATTTTTAGATATAGGCATTTACTGCACCTCCTCTATGGCAACGCTCTCAAATCCGAAAATGTCAACGGCTTTCACGCAGACCTTGCGCTTACCTTCTTTCTTTGGAACAATAAGTTCCGTGCTCGTTACAACCTTATACGGATCACTGTCATTTCCTGTATTATCCCTGTAGTCCTGCCATTTGCTTATAAACACTTCGCCATTGTAATCAGGGTCAACACTCCAATATTCAATCAGAGCCAGAGGATCTTTTGC
>NZ_DAORXT010000154.1:0-3548 GCF_035371925.1 Acetivibrio sp.
ATAAGTTCTTCCGGCAACAAACTCTCTGCTTTGCTTATCAGGCTTTCGATTTCGTCTTTAAGCTTTGTAATTTCACTATCCAAATTTTCGGGCTCAACCCCCAGCTCTTTGAGCTCTAAAAGTATTTCCTCCTTTTGTCTGTTAAGCTGCTCAAGCCTTGCCTCAGCCCGGATTCTTAAATTTTTTGCTTTATCCAAATTGTCTTTAATCTGATTTAGCTTTTTCTCATAGTCGGACATCAGTGTACCTCCTCATAATGTCTTATTATGTTTTCAAGCTTTTCATCTCCAATACTGCTTTTACACAGCGGGCATACCCCGTTTCTTCTAAGAATGTCGATATATAAATTAAGATTTTCCTGTATTTCTTTTTTATTTTTCTCCATAAACGCCAAACCTTCATTTAGACTTGTGCAAGCTGTATCGTATTCTTTTTTGGCGGTTTCAAGTCTGTTTAAAGCTTCCAGTTTTTCGTTTGCAGAATTTACAATGTTTTGTGCCAAAGTTATACTTTCATAAGATGATATATTCTTTTTTACATCCGATATCTCCCGGTTGATAGAGACTAGCTTTTCTAGTATCTGAGCAATTTTAAAACTTCTAAAAACGCTGTCGGAAATCTTTTTTATCATTATATCAAGGTCCTTGACATTTTCTGTCCTGTCAAGGATATCCTTTGCCAGGGCAAGCTCTCTGCTAATATCGTTTAGCTCAGAACGTAATTTATTAAGCATTTCGTGCCGGGAGAAAATATCAAATATCACCTTCAAAATTTCTGTCGCATCATCCACAGTGCCCGTTTTCTCCACCACTTTTTCCATCTCCGATGTCATGTACAAAATTGCGGAATATTTCTTTCTTAAGCCCAATATCCTATCTAGCCTAAGTAAACTAATCTCCGCAGATTTTAAATATGCATTGCATTCTTCCAGCCTGTCAAGCTTTGAAAGAATCCTGCTATAAGCCAGATATTCCGAATCAATGCTTTGAAGGGAATACTTCTTCTCCTCGAGGGTATCGGCTTTTGCCATCAAGGCTTCCGTTTTTTCAATTGTCTTTTCGGATTCTTCAAGCTTTTTTCCCAATTCCTTTATATTTTCATATTCTTCAAGCTTTTTGTCAATATCGTCAATTTCATTGCGAACCCTGTCACAGGTCTGATTTTCCCTTCTTATATCCGTAGCACAGTCTCTTATTGCCTGGTCAATTATGTGAACCCCTGTGAGTCTTCCTATGGCTTTTGCCCTGGTAGCACCGGATTCTGACAAAAGAAACGGCCCTTCAAGCTGTTCTCCGATGTTTAGACTGGCACGAATGTCCATGTCCAAAACAACCTTTGGAATGCCATGGGCCTTTACAATTTCCAACGGTACTTCATTGCCGAATCCCTCAAATATGCTTACATTTCCTTCAGGGTCTTCCAGGGTATACCTGTTTTTACTTGTTGTTCTTTCCCTTGTAATTACATATCCGTTGCTAAGCTCCAAAGTAACCTTTGCAGAATTTGTTCCCTGCCTTATAAAATCAGTGCCTCTGGGTTCATTATACAAAACCCATTTAATAGCCCGGATAATTGCAGACTTTCCCTGGTCCGACGGTCCCACAATAACGTTAAGCCCGTCGGAAAATGAAAGCTCCGTATTCTTATGTGACTGGAAATTCTCAATCTTTATCTTTTTTATCCTTATCATTCTTCATCCTGTCCTTCTGACAAATTCTCCCGTGCAATTCCAATCCTTCTTAATGCTTCCTCCTTAACTTCCCGGCTGAGCTCATCGCTTGACGCAATTTCTTCAACTAATTGGGATATATCTATTTTTTTATAATTTCCCGATGCCTCGATACCCTGATAAAACTGGTGCAGTTTTAAATTTCTGTCCTTTGCCGCCTCAAGCTTTTCCCGGTCAAGCACCTCATCGGCCGGTTGGGCAGTTCTAAGTTCAATTTCCTCTATATGTATTCCGCTTGCATCAAGATTCAGGTAAACAACCTCAGGTCTTCTGCCAAGCTCGGATAAACTGCTCGAAACCCTGACAATGCTTCCCGGGTTTATAAAGTATTTCGAACCGATCTGCCTGACACCAAAGCCGCTGTGATAGTGCCCGGCAAAGGTTATATCCGCCTGTGTTTCTTTTATATCATCCAACAATGTGTATTTAATTCCTTCATAGAAAGGCTTTAAAAGAAGCATTCCGTGCACTATGTTTATGGCATAATCCGCATCTTCACGTTTTTTTACAATATAATAGCTTTTAAAATTTTCACCGTCTATGTCATAATTGTAAGACTTCCCGGTGAGCTGAACCGTTATACCGTCTTTTTCTAAAATCACTTCATCATCATAGCCTATAAGATTTATAAGCCCGGTTCCTTCAAGAAGGCCGATCATTGTTCTTCCTACAGTGGCAGGATTATGGCCGTAAATATCATGATTTCCGGCCACAGTATATATAGGCTTGTCAAAGCTCTTTATAATGACGGCAAACTCCCGGACTATGGAAGGGGAAATGTCGGGTCTGTCGAACCAATCCCCGCCATGCAGTATATAATCGACGTTAAGCCGCTTGGAAATGTCGCCTATCTCATAAAACTTATTCTTTAGCGTCTCATAAAAGTTATCTTTTCTGTTTTTCGGTGTTGTTCCTCTAATGTGTGAATCTGTGAAAAAAAGAAACTTCATTGGGACTCTCTCTTTCCAGTGCCTTTTAGATCAAATAATTTTTAAATAGTTTTAAAGGCACTTAGTTACTCTCATTCTGCTTTCTTTGCTCGTATTTTTCAATGTATTCCTGCCACCATTTCTGATTTTGCACGGTGCAGAGCTCTTTATCCAAATGAGAAGTGTCTCCCTCGAGTACTATATCGAACTTTCCATCCTCATAATCCAGTATGGTCACAGAAGTGTTGTCATGCCATTGAATGTTTATCATTTCTGTAAGATCGCAGCCCTTAAAATAACACATCAGAGACCTAATCGCCGTCCCATGGGTAACTACGCATATATTCTTACCCTTGTTATTATCTATGATGTATTTTACCTCATCAATCAGCCTTTTCTGGAATTCCTCCATGGATTCTCCGTCAGGCATTTTATGTTCATGGGGCCTGTTCTCCCAACTGTCATATTCATCCGGCCACAATTTGGGCAGCTCTTCCCACTCCATATTCTCCCATTTTCCCCCGTTTATCTCTTTAAGCTTGTCTGTTCTTATTATGGGCAGTTTTTTCACATCAGCTATATATTGGGCAGTTTGAAGTGTCCTCTTTAAGCTGCTGGAATAAATAACATCAATATCAACATCTTTAAATTTCTCGGCAACCCTCTGGGCCTGCAGATGTCCCCTTTCGGTAATAGAGGAATCGGTCCAGCCGTGAAACACCCTGTGAAGATTCCCCTCAGCCTCGGCATGACGAACAAATATGATTCTTGTTTTTATTGCCATCACCCTCTTGCAGTAATTAGTTTGCAACTTATATGAAATTAGATAAATTGCAATATATGATTATCCCACAAAAAGTATCGGTTCTAAATAAAATTTCTTAAACCTA
>NZ_DAORXT010000155.1:0-3491 GCF_035371925.1 Acetivibrio sp.
GCTTCATACGACCAGTTTTCAATGAAAATATCCAGCATGGACATAATCAACCGCACCAAAGGGTGGTTAACTATATCCACCTTTCTGTCAATAAAGCAGGGAATGCCATACTCGGCAAAAACAGCTTCAATCAGCTTCTCATAGCCGTCAAGGTTTCCGGCAACTACGGCAATTTCCCTGAAGCGCATTCCCCTGTCGCGACAAAGGCCGATAATGTCTCTTGCACAGGCCTCAACTTCAGCAAAAATATTGACCGAAGAAAAAAGGGAAATATCCTTGGTTTTTTCATTATATGTCTTATACGGGTATGAATAAAGATACCGTTCAAGATGGGAAAGCTCAGGGCTTTTGCTAAAACGGAACAACGGTTTATTATTCAAAACAACCACGGGCTCCACAGGAATGCCGTCTTCCTTTGCCATTTTTACAAGCTTTCTGTATGCAGTTTTAATTGATGAAAAGATGTCGGTATCATTTAAGCCGCCGTCCAAACAGTCGGTACAGAAGCTTATGTTAACCCTTTGGGCTTTTCTCATAAGCTGCCCTATTATTTCATATTCCTGAGGGGTAAAGCCGGTAAAACCGTCAATCCAGATTTCAGCTCCGTCAAAAAGGGTAGTTGCGCCAATCTTTTTTGTTGCCAAAGCCAAATCATCATCCGGGTCCCTGTATCTTTCCTCAAGGGTCTTTTCAAACAGGTCATATATTTGAGTAAGCTCCGCAAGCTTTTCCCTTACAGGATTGTCCTCGTTAAGCTCTTTACTCACATTCTCCAAATCTTTAGGAGTAATATTATATTTTTTGAATTCAGTAATCAGAGTGGACAATGTATTCACAAACCCTTGGCGGTCAGCAGCTTTGGAAAACACTCTAAAGCTACCCTTCATTTTATCCAAAATCCTGTAAAGAATCATGCATTTGCCCGCCGAGTGGATATAGGGATAGGTAATACCACCCGCTTCATTGAATGTTCTGTAAGCAATACGGCGAAAGCTCAGCACCTCAGTCTTTAGGATGCCTCCTGTCCCAAGTACGCTGATAAGGTCTCTTTCAGCTTGAAAGGTAAACTGCTCGGGAACAAGCAGAACCAAGGGATGCGTGACTTTAGCGTTAATCTTTGATTTTATTTCCTCAAGGCAAAAACGGGTTTTCCCACTGCCCGCCCTGCCATATATAAACCTCAAACTCATATGCTCCGACTCCAATGCTCATACAATGATTTTGATTAATATTTATGAGTATATTCTATCATATATTTTCTATAAAGTGTTTTATTGACTTTCAATACTACATGCTATTGTCAAGAGAATAATCAAACTGCTTAGTATTTATGATAATTGTATCTTCTCCTATTGTTTCAACATAATCCGATAGTTTTCAATACCAACTATTTATATTTATGGGAATTATTGTTTTATGAATATTGTCATAAAAAATCTCCTTCTTAAACATCTTCTACAATTCTTGTCAAGAAGGAGATTTTAGAATTTTTTTATTCAAAAATCTAAACATTCTCTTTGCTTAAAAAAAAGAAGCAACTATGTAAGATATGTTGCTATTTTCGCAAGGCACTCCTCAATTATTGCATTTATTTTTTCAATTTGAGCATCATTGGGATTATATTTTTTTAATATTTTTAGATTACGAGCCCTCCAATCCAACGATTTAATTTGATCTGTCAGAATAACCCCTTTTATTGGGTAACCATCATTATCAGGAGTTATTCCCTCGCTTGGTAATTCCACTTCAAAGGGATACCCTTTTTTATGGCTGGTAATCGGGCAAACAGCTACAAATCCTGTTACTTCATTAAATCTTTCAGGTGATAAAACAATAGCATTTCTTCTTCCGGCTTGTTCATGTCCGGTTTGTGGAGTAAAATTTAAAACAATTAAGTCTCCTCTTCCAGGTATATTTTCCATTAAATCAACTCACGTCCTTCAATTCCAAAGTCAATCTCTTCATGCCGATTTTCAGGAGTAACTTGGGACAACAGTTCTTCTAATGTGTATTTTTTTCGTATTCTTTTTGGTTTTAATGTGATTTCGTTTTCATTAGCATACAATTCGATCTCGGAACCTTGACTAATACCCAGCCTGTCAGCAGCTTCTTTCGGGATACGTATTCCTATGCTGTTCCCCCACTTTTGGGCAATAACTGTAGACATGCAATCGCCCTCCTTCGTTTGATTAATCTCGTTTTTAAAATACTCCTTTGAATTCATTATATCACCTTCAAATAAAAAAGTATATACATAGTATATACTTTTTTATAAAAAAGGTACGTTATTTGTGTATTCTTCTGATATTATTAGTACATAGCAGGCTTCTTCCCGTAATTTTCGTTGCCAATAAAAAATATGTGTAGTCGGTATTCTTTTACAATCATTTGTGTATTCATACAATCACTCCTATCTGGTTGAAAAAGTATATACACTTTTTACATTTTTTACACTCTGTACTTTTTAAACTTTTTGCGCATTTTAAAGTTTTTCTACTATTTTCAACCGATTTTTCATGATCGTACTACTTTTAAGTTAGACATACCCTGCGCTAATCAAGTTTACGCTCACGAACAATGCTAAGTAATCGATTCTATCTTCAAAGGAGTTTTTTACTTTATATTATGATTCGCACGTAACTTTAATGTTAATGCTATTCTAAAATTGGTTCTTTCCAGAGTTAGTTGAAATAAGCATAAAAATATGATACAATAAATAAAAATTAAGTATAAGAAAAGAGACTATATTCCATGGATAAGTTCATCAAGCAATTAGATCCAAACTTAGACTATATTAGTTATGAAATAGATGATAACAAATGCTATATAACAGTAGCTTCCAATCGCAAAGAAGTAATATGTCCGTTTTGTGGTCGGCCATCATCAAGAATACATTCTACATATAACAGAACCTTTCAGGACCTTCCAATACAAGGTAATAAGGTATTTATTATTATACGTAACAGAAAAATGTTTTGCGATAATTCTGATTGTAATCATACTACTTTTGCAGAAAGGTTTGATTTTATCTCTTATAAAGCGAAGAAAACTCGTCGTCTTGAAGATGAAATTGTACGATTGTCAATAAATTGCAGTTCCATTGCAGCATCAAAAGTACTAAAGGAAAATGTTGTAGACATCGGTAAAAGTACAGTTTGCAATCTCTTAAAAAAAAGAAACACCAGTTGTTGAAAAAAAGACAGTAACAGCTGTTTGCATTGATGATTTTGCTATTAAGAAGCGTAAAAGCTATGGAACAGTCATGGTAGATATTTTTACGCATCAAATACTTGATATGATTGACTCAAGGGATTATGAGACTGTTTGCGAGTGGTTAAAAACATATCCAAATCTTCGTGTGATATCAAGAGATGGATCTGTTACCTATAATAATGCAATTACAAATGCACACCCGAGAGCTTTACAAGTAAGTGGTCGTTTTCATTTACTGAAGAATCTGACTTCCTATGTAACAGAGTATCTAAAAAAGA
>NZ_DAORXT010000156.1:0-3441 GCF_035371925.1 Acetivibrio sp.
GACCGACAACATGAAAAAACCAGACTTTGTTGACCATCATGACCACTTCATCAACTCTACGCCCGAATCCGAATGGCGTTCCTGTTTGGAGCACGCGGAGAGAATCGGTTTGGGTACCCGGGATTATGAGCTGATTGTAGTTAAATAAACTGTAGGGTCGAATATAAAAACTGTGGGGTACATTTATTTTCAGTTGGTCTCATCCAATACACAATGGAGACGGTTGTTCTTCTGTCCCACAATAACTCCAGATGATTTTATCCGTGTAAAAATAGAAATAGGCAGATGATGCCATGACAATATAAAGAAAAAGGAATGACTCAGGTTATTCTTGGGTGTTATAAAGATAACATGGCATCGGTAGCAACAATTAAAAATAATGGTGGAATTCTTGTTGCTGAGACCAAGAGTGAAGGCAAAGTCAGCCAGTATTATATAGTCAAACTTTAGAGCAAAATAAGTTTTTTATGCATTGATAAGCAAAAGCGCTTTTTCAAGAGATGCTTATGAACATGGACTCGAAAACAAGAACAATGGAACGGTGCAAATATTGGATAATTTAATAAAAGAATTTTATTGCTATTACAGGTTTGAACAATAAGGTGAATAGAACTCGAGGATTTAGACAGGAGAACCATCCCCTTGTCTAGAGAAAGGAGGACATATGAATATCAGTGATTATAAAAAGTATATTTCGGCAGAAACAATGATGGGACCAAACTGCGTAAGGCTTCTTGGAGAGTTATTCGACAAATATCCTTTGCAACTTACATCAGATGATTTAGTTCTTGATTTGGGATGCGGAACGGGGTTGACGAGTCTTGTGATTGCAAAAGAGACTGGAGCAAAGGTCTATGCAAATGACCTCTGGGTAAGTGCAGAAGAAAATGGGAAACGATTTGCTGAATGGGGGATTTATGGACAGGTAACACCTATTTGCGAAGATGCGAATAATTTGCATTTTAATGAAAGGCAATTCAATGCTTTGGTTAGCATTGATTCATATCATTATTTTGCAGGTGAGCAGGGATTTTTCCAAGAAAAAATTCTTCCATTTATGAAAGATGGTGGAGTGATTTTAATCGGTATTCCTGGCTTGAAGGATGAATACTCAGGCCGCTCCGAAGAACTTCTATCCGATTGGCTTGGTAAGGAAGCCTATATGTTTAAAAGTCCAAAACACTGGAAAAAGCTTATTGGCAGCCATGACAGAATTGAATCAGTGGTAACATGGGAAATGGCTTGCTTTGAAGAAGCATGGAATGAGTGGCTTGCAATTGATAATGAGTATGCACACAGCGACAGGCAATACTTTGAAACAATTATCAAGCCTTATACTTGCTTTGTTGGTATATATGTAAAGTTAAAAAGGTAATGGAAGGCTAATCTGGAACTTTGAAAACAATGGATATATATTGCCATGCAGCATGGTAGGTTGACATCAATTCCATCAACTTGACCCATGTGGAGACGGTGGTATTGATAACGAAAGACAAATGATTAAGGAGAGCAATATGAAAATTGACAAGAATATATCCGTTTGATATAAGAAATATGAGGAAAAACGAGATGGAGAAAAAGATGGATATTATCAGGTGTTTGTTAAAGATCATAATGTGGTTCTTAATAGCAGAGTTTGGATGCAATTTTATTATGCAAACAATAAGCTATTCATTTTATAAAAACGCAAAAAAGATGACAGATATTTCTTGTAGCCCGCAATTTATTCAGTTTAAAGAAACATTAACAGGTTATGGCAATAATCTTGATTCAAAAAATAACAATAAAGTTATATTGTTTTTTGGCGGTTCTAATTATATAGCATACAATTCTGTTGGAAAATACTCCACTAAATTTGATTACCCTTTTATTTCAGTGGATTATTACGGAACTCAGGCTAGCAGCGGTAAAATGAATTTAAAAACGATGAAGCAATCCGCTGAGGACTTATATGAATGGACAAGGAATCACTATCCCGATAGTGAGATTATAATAATTGGACATAGTTATGGAGCAGGAATGGCAACATATCTTGCAAGCGTCAGGGAATGTCACTCTTTGTTTATCGTTGCAGGATACAGAGACATTTCGGATTTATATAATAAAATTATTCCCATCTTCTGGGGACCATTAAAGGTATTTATTTCAAATAATATACGTACTGCAGAATATGCTGAAAATGTAGAATGTCCGGTTTATATTATCGGGTCTTCCGGTGATAAAGTTTTAAGTTTTTCTTTACAAGAAAAACTTTCATGCAGTTTCAAAAATCCTAAAATAAAAATATTTGATAATATTGCTCATGAAGATTATTTTTTTTCGGACAATGTAATTGATTATATAAACCAAGTGACGCACAGTAAATGATTGCTAAGGGTGAATGGGATGTTTCAAAGATTCACTTACTTCACGCTATTTACCCCCTACAAAACATGAAAAAAATGGCAGTAATATGTTATATTTTCTATTGACTGAAATAAAATTTAAGGGGGAAATTGCCGTGAGCATGGTACAAAGAATAAAGTGTGGCCTCGTGAATTGCTATATAGTGTCTGATGGAGATTCAGGCATATTGATAGATACCGGAAATAAGGGTTATCTGAATACTGTCATTAAAGCTTGCAAGCCCTATAAGATTAAATTGATTGTGTTGACACATGCTCATTGTGATCACGCAGAAAACGCTGCCGACCTATCGGAAATACTTGGGGCTCCAATTGCCATGCATAAAGATGATGTAAATTTAATTGAATCGAATAATAACCAATCGTTGTCAGCCAAAGCTTTTTTGGGAAAGGATTATATTATCTGCCTCTCTTAAAGAGTTCTCAAGAAGCAAAATGAAAGCCTTTACTCCATCTGTCTTTTTGAAAGACGGAGATGATTTAGCGGAATATGGCATTTCGGCAAAAGTTGTCGGTTTACCGGGACACACGAAAAGTTCCATAGGTATTGATATTGATGAAAAAGAACTTATAGTGGGCGATGCGCTAATGAATATGTTTTATCCTTCTGTTTCAATGTTATATAATGATGAAAAGACTATGCTGGACAGCGCCAAAAAAATAACTGGGCTTGGAGAACGAATTATTCATTTCGGTCACGGAAAGCCGGTGCAAAACAAGGTATGGGTGAAATAAGAATTATAATTATAAGAAAATTGGCAAATATATATTTGTGGAGGACGTAGTATTTAGAGAAATTTTTCAGGGGTTTATGCCACATATGCTTGACTTCTCCAGAAAGTGGGCTTAACAATAAAAAATTCTATTGACAGGGCAAGTCGAGATGTATTAAAATATAAAGTAAAAAAATAGTAATAAATTGTAACAAAGCGATGACGAAGAGAAGTAACATGAATTATCGTTCACAGTGAGCGGGGAATAGTGAGAACCCTGTAAAGTGAATTCATGCGAATAACACTTCACCAGCTTCAATCTG
>NZ_DAORXT010000157.1:0-3214 GCF_035371925.1 Acetivibrio sp.
ACAATAGGTTTAAGAAATTTTATTTAGAACCGATACTTTTTGTGGGATAATCACTCTATTATACAATTCTTTTTTGTCAGCAAGCATAGATATATTTATGGAAGGATAGACCATATTATTATAAATGTGAGGTAATGCTATGATGAATACAGGTTTTAATGAATTCGAAAAGAGCAAGTTGGAAGAATTGACTGAATTGGCGAAGAAATGCAGCTATATTGATCTGGAGCTTTTTGTCAAATACCAGGTAAAGCGCGGGCTGAGAGATTTGGATGGTAAGGGCGTGCTTGTAGGTTTGACGGAGATTGGTGAAGTTCATTCGTACATAATTGATGAAAACGAAATAGTACCTGTTCCCGGAAGATTGATTTACAGAGGGATAGATATTTTTGATTTGGTTGACGGTTTTATCGGTGAGGGACGTTTTGGCTTCGAAGAGACGGTATATTTGCTGCTTTTTGGTGATTTGCCGAACAAAGAGCAGCTGGGCGAATTTGAAAAGCTTCTGGCTTCATACCGCGAACTTCCGGAAAAGTTTCTCAAGGATATGATTTTAAATCTCCCGGGCAAGAATATCATGAACGTATTGGCAAGAAGCGTACTGGCCTACTACAGTTATGACTGCAATCCGGACGATACTTCGGTCAATAATGTTTTAAAGCAGTGCATACGATTGATTGCATGCATGCCAACAATCGCCGTTTATGCTTATCAGGCATTGTCCCATTATTATGACAAAAAGAGTCTGGTCATTCACCCTCCAAGGCCGGATTTGAGTACGGCGGAAAATATCTTACATATGTTAAGGCCCGACAGCAAATATACCGAGCTGGAGGCTAGATTGCTTGACCTTTCCCTTGTATTGCATGCAGAGCATGGAGGAGGTAACAATTCAACCTTTGTAACGCATGTGGTTACATCTTCCGGCACAGACACATACTCTGTTATCGCAGCAGCGCTCGGTTCTTTGAAAGGTCCGAGACACGGAGGCGCAAATATTAAGGTTTGTGAGATGTTTGAAGACTTGAAGCAAAATGTCAAGGACTTGAAGGATGACGAAGAGGTTGAAAACTACTTGATAAAGCTTTTAAATAAAGAAGCCTTTGACCGTTCAGGGCTGATTTACGGAATAGGTCATGCAGTTTATTCCATATCCGACCCGAGATGCCTCCTTCTTAAGGAGCAGGCAGAAAAGCTTGCCAAGGAAAAAGGTTTGGAGGATGAATTTGAGCTTTATGAAAGGGTAGAAAGATTGGCTCCCCAAATTATTGGAAGGGTTCGCAAAATGTACAAGGGCGTAAGCGCCAATGTGGATTTCTATTCGGGTTTTGTTTATAAAATGTTGAACCTTCCTTTGGAATTGTATACTCCGATTTTTGCCATCTCCAGAATGGCCGGTTGGGCTGCCCACCGCATAGAGGAGATTGTTAATGCAGGAAAAATCATAAGGCCGGCCTACAAGAGTGTTGCCGGAAGGCGTGAGTATGTTGCAATGAAGGATCGAAAATAGGAAAATGTCAAAACAGTATAAAAAAAGCCGCGAAACTTAGCGGCTTTTTTTATATAAGTAACTTTAGAAGTTAATTTATAGTACGCTGACTCTCCAGTAAATGTTGGATGAACAGGTCAATATGTTCTTTTGAAACATGCTGCATGATTATAATGTGGGCTTTATCTCCTTCGCAAGCTAGAGACCAGTAATTGCATATTGCATCGTTTGGTCTGTCTATTACAATGGTATTTGACCATGGATTTACGAAGTTATTCCAGCCGATAGAATCCAATCTGGCTTTGGCATATTCGGTAACTTTCATACATTGTTTAACATCCTGTTTGAATCCTTCCACACCTTTGCGGTTTACCTGATACCAAAGAAGCAATGAAGAAAGCCCATTGCGGCAACCGCTTATAGTGGTATCTTTTGTACCTACATAGGATACATCCGAGGTTTCAAGGATTTTTTGTATGTATTTTCTTTTTGTTTGTATGTATTTTCTTTTTGTAAGGAAGATACCTGCCGGCATAGGACAACCTATAAATTTATGACCGCTTATCGCAATGGAGTCTATGGGCAGAGTCTCAAAATTAAGCTCCGGTCCGTTTTCCATAAACGGTATCATACCGCCGAAAAGTGCCCCGTCATAGTGAATATGATACTCTTTGATATTATGTTTTTCAAATAAATCAACAATGGTTTTTACGTTATCAATGGCTCCGGTCATGGTTGTACCCAATGTTGCAACAAGCAATACCGGCTTGTTGCCGTTTTTTAGAATTCGTTCAATTAGTGCATCATAATTGAACTCGCCATTGGGCTGGGATGGAACTACCTCACCCGGCTTGCCCAATATCCATGCATTTTTCTTTATGCTGTAATGACTTGCCTCGGAGAAATAAAACACTCCGTCGGGATAGCGCTCGCGCGCAACCAACATTCCGCAAAGGTTCCCCTCGGTGCCGCCGTTTCCTATGTAACCCCAGGTTTCTTCCCATGGAAGTTTGTACACATCTGCGAAGAACTTTAAAACTTCCCGTTCCTGCTTCTTTGTGTCAATATTGACAGTAGAAGAATAAAAAGCGTCACCAAGATTGTTGGGCTGCAAGTTTAGAAATTTACCTAATTCAGCATATTCCAAACTTAAATTGAATGGGTATCCGAGATAATGCTGGTGTTTATCATATAAATCTTCATAAATTCTATCAATTTCTTTAAGTAAACATTCATTATTATTTGATTTAAATTCAGTAGCAATAGTAGAATCAAGCATTGAATCGAAAAACAAATTTTGATCTGTTGCCATTATTAAAAATCCCGTCCTCTCTTTGATAGTTAGAAATAATAATAACTGCATTTGAATATCAAATAGTTCTTCGAAACATGTTTCGTAAGTGATTCAATCCGCTCTTAATCGACAGAATGATTCCAAGACCCGTTATTTGAATTTGGGTTATTCGAATTTTCTGTAGATTAACTCTTATAAAAGCATTTTTTATTACACTGAACTTTCAAAACAAAATCAACTTTAACTTGCAATTGAAACTTGGTAACTGATACTTTAAAAAACTTGCCCTGCACAAGTTTGATATTGGACAAATAAATAGAATTTTTATAATATAGGTACCTATAAAGGAATTATATACATAATATTAAAAAAAATCACGTTTCTTTTGCAGTTATAGTTTAAAAGAAAAATTACCAAAGGCAATAATACAC
>NZ_DAORXT010000158.1:0-3180 GCF_035371925.1 Acetivibrio sp.
CCCAAGGTAATATCTCACCATATGATATACAAAACTTCCAAATCCCCCTTCCGCCCCTTGAAGTCCAGCAGTGTATTGTCGATAAAATCGAAGCCGAGCGAAGAGTGATAGACAGCCTGCGGGAGATGGTGAAAACCTACGAGGAGAAGATAAAAAAAGTGATTGCTAAGGTGTGGGAGGAGTGATATCTAACTATGATTATCCAGAAATTTTCTGTTAACAATCATCCTATACAAACACTGCTTTCTTGGGTAACAAGTAATGAAATTGCGATTCCGGAAATCCAAAGACCCTTTGTGTGGGATGCTTCAAAAGTGCGGGATTTAATAGATTCACTGTATAAGGGATTCCCCATAGGATATATTATAGCCTGGCAGAACCCAACTGTCAGATTAAAGGATGGTAGTTCATCAAAGGGTAAGAAAATTCTTATTGATGGGCAGCAGCGGATAACCGCATTAATGGCTGCACTTCTGGGAAAAGAAATCATAGATAAGGATTATCAAAGAAAACGAATAGTAATTGCCTTTAATCCTGATGAAATGATGTTTGAAGTATCTAACCCTGCTATTCAAAAGGATAAAAGATGGATTGCTGATATATCTAAAATATTTGCACCGGAGTTCAAGCTTTTAGATAAATTAAAAGAGTATTGTACTAACAATCCTGAAATGAATGAAGAAAAAATATTAAATGCATTTGACTCACTTAAGAGTATTATCAATATTCCCGTAGGTCTTATAGAACTAAGCCCTGAGCTTGAGATTAGTGAAATAACAGAAATATTTATTCGTATCAACTCGTCCGGTGTTACATTAAATCAGGCAGATTTTGCAATGTCGAAGATTGCAGTTGATGAAAAAAATGGCGGTAATCTACTCCGAAAGGCTATAGATTACTTCTGTCATCTGGCGGTAGAACCTGATTTTATTAAACAGTTAAAAGAAAATGACAAAGAATTTACAAGCACAGATTATTTTCAAAAAATGTCATGGTTAAAAGATGATCGTGACGATATATATGACCCTTCTTATACAGATATGCTCAGGGTTTCTTTTACTTCAAAGTTTCATCGTGGTCAACTTCAGGACCTGGTCGCTTTGCTTTCTGGTAGAGATTTTGGAACCCGGCAGTATAAAGAAGAAATAGCAGAAGAAGCATTTAACACGCTACGTGAGGGTGTTCTCAATTTTATGAACGAAACTCATTTTAAAAGATTTGTAATGATTATTCGTTCCGCAGGTTTTATAGATAGTTCGATGATACGTTCTCAAAATGCATTAAATTTTGCCTATATACTTTATTTGACCCTACGAGAATTAAATTATAATCAAGCTAAGATTGAACAACTGGTAAGGAAATGGTTTGTGCTGTCGGTGTTAACAAGCCGTTATTCTGGTTCACCAGAAAGTCAATTTAATATTGACATAAGACGGGTGTATGAACGACCAGAAGAATATATTAACAATGTAATATCTGCCGAATTATCCGACACCTATTGGACAATAGCATTACCACAAAGTATGGATACCTCTGTAGCAAGTAGTCCAATTTTTAATGTGTTTCTTGCCGCACAGGTAAAAATGAACGATAAGGGCTTCCTTTCAAAGGATATTACCGTAAAGGATTTACTAGAATTAAAAGGCGACATTCACCACATTTATCCAAAGAATTACTTAAAAAAGCAGAATTACAATCGAGGAATGTATAATCAAATTGGTAATTATGTTATGGCACAAAGTGAAATAAACATAGCAATAGGCGACAAAGAGCCAGAAAAATATTTTTCAGAATTAAAAAAACAATGCGAAACACAAGCTGCTAAATATGGTGCAATCATTGATATAGAGCAGCTTAAAGAAAATCTAAAAGATAATTGTATCCCAATTACATTATTATATGGTACATCTGTTACATATGAAGATTTTTTAAAAGAAAGAAGATTTTTAATGGCTAATAAAATTAGAAATTACTTTGAATTGCTATAGATGCATGCCTCAGTTAGAGTAATGGGTAAGGATACGGTTGCTTCCCCCTATGGCGTAAATGATCTTTACTCGGATTGAAATTAACGATTACGATTATTAGCTGACTTGATTATGCATACAAATAGCTGTATATTATATGCAGAGGTGTGTATATGCCGTTACTCCAGGTACGAGATTGCCCAGAAGACCTTTACCGTAAGATAACTTATTATGCCAGAAAGCAAAATCGAACAATTGCTCAGCAAGTAATTGTTATTTTAGAAAAAGGACTTGGACAAGATCTTTCCAATATTGAAAGGAGAAAAGAACTCCTTGAAAAAATCAATAGCAGAAATATACCTGAAAGGGTACAAGAATTGGACGATGTAGCCCTCATCAGAGAAGATAGAGATAGATGACAATAGTACTTGATGTAAGTGCCGCAATTCAAATACTCCTCAAAAAGGATAGGAAAAAGTACTTTTCTGAAATATATGAAAAGTCATCATGGGTCATTGCTCCAGATTTGTACATTGCTGAAATCACTAATGTGTTATGGAACTATAATAAGGCTGGAATATTATCAGCTGACGAGTGTCAGCAATATGTTGAAGATGGAGTTGCACTCATAGATGGTTATTTTCAAACTATAGATTTATGGAAAGAAGTGCTTGGTGAAAGCATTAGGTATAAGCATTCTTCTTACGACCTGTTCTACGCAATACTAGCCAGAAGGAATAGCGGTAAGCTAATAACAAATGATAAAGAACTGGAAAATATTTGTAAGAAGATGAAAATAGAATGCAATGGGTAACATCTGTATGGAGCGTAATCGTCATAAACTTTCCGTTAGCGGTATAGCTGGATGAGCTAAGGTTATACGGTAACAGGGTTTCCCGTTCTGGTTCGGAACAGCAAATCGAGATACGTATAGGGTTCGTGGCTATTGACTTTGGCTGTTTAATTGTTACCAACCGTTCCTTTCAGATCCACCGCTTTCTCGGTTTTCCTCTGTTGACTCGTGACCTTAATGGAATCGACATATTTCCTTTTGATATGGTCAGGTGTCTTAGATAGCCTGCGAACCCACGAGACCCTTTTCTACAAACCCATTGATGTGCTTCTACATATCCGTAAACCCAGGACGTGAAAAATTGATAGTTACAATACCCCGAGAAGTGTTTCCAGTAATATTTTGTTGAATGCTTTTTAA
>NZ_DAORXT010000159.1:0-3116 GCF_035371925.1 Acetivibrio sp.
ATTCTATGATTGAGTGAGAAAACGAGAGAAAAATGAAGAAATATTAGGGAGGTGGGTAAAATGATAATTGATACCAGTACAACCATTGCGTATAAGTGTTCATCCTGTGGCGCATTTCAATTTACGAACGTATCACTCTTTGAGATGTCGAATAAAAAAGAAAGCAGCTTTACTTGCCGATGCAATGGCTCATCGCTGGTTATAGCAAAAGAAGGCCCGGCCGATTACAGGATTGTGATACCATGTATAGGTTGCGGTACCGACCATATTTACCTGTTTAGCAGGAGAGAGCTTATAACAGGCGAAATCAGCGTGTTGAACTGTCCTAAAACAGGAATGCAGCAGTGTTTCATAGGTAGTGATGAGGATGTAAGGAAGAAAATAGACAGTCTTGAAAAGGAATTTGACGAGCTCATTGATACATTAGGCTACGATAATTATTTTGCAAATACCCAGGTAATGTTTGATTCGCTGAATATCATTCATGATATTGCCGAAAAAGGAAATTTATTTTGTGAATGCGGTAATAATGATATTGAATTATTATTACTTTCTGATAAAATTTATTTAAGGTGCAAAAAATGTCCTGCCAGTAAAATAATTTATGCCTCATCCAACGAACACTTAAAGAACAATTTGCAGACAAGGCAGATTCTTCTTATGGATGAGGGGCAGCCGTTAGATATCAAAACTACAGAACCGCGAATGAAAAAGAGAGATGGAAAATGATTTAAAAAAGGTTTATAATTATATTAGATGAGTTTTGCTTATTCGATTTAGGGTGGACAGTTAGATAAAGAAGAATTGCTGTGCTTTAATGAGATGATTTTGGGGGATTGTTGTGGCAAAAAACTGTAATAATCACATCCGTTTTGCATAAATTCAGGTTGCTTTTTACAAAAATAATATAGGTAAATATGTTATTGATTATATGCAAAATTGAGGATTTTTAGGGGAAAGATAAATTTGCAATTGACAAAAACGATTGGCGTTGATATAATATCAATTGCTTGTAATGATACTCTAAGATTCTCCTCAAAAAATGAACCTTTCCGGTTATAAAGGTTTTACAGACATTATCTAATTGTATGAACTCCCTATTAAGTTGGAAATATATATTATGTATAAATAAGGTGGTGTAATATGGACGATATAAAGCTCAAAGAGAAGACGCTTGAGGACTTAAGGTACATTGCGAAAATGTTGGGGATAAAAAAAGTTACCACATATAAAAAAAGTGAACTTATCGAAAAAATTTACGAAGTAGGCAAAAGCAATGGTATAGATAATCTTCAGGATCAAATCATAAAAAAAGATGAAGATGAAAAACCGGCTGATAGCAAGGATGAACAGAAAGATATAAAGGACAATGAGCAGGTTTCAAAAAGCGGAGAAGCCACGTTGACCGAGGAACCTCCTGTAGTACTGAGAAAGTCTAAAAGGGGGAGACCGAAATCCGTTAAGGTTCAACAACAGGAAGACACAAATGTTGAGTCTGCTCCGGTAAAAGCTGAGGAGGGTAAACCCGAAGCTGAATCCAAGATTAAATCAAAATCCGAATCCGAAAAAGCCGAATCGAAATCCGAATCAAAAGAAGATGAATCAAAAATCGAATCCAAAGAGGCAAAATCAAAAGCTGAATCCAAGGAAGCCGAAACTGATACAAATAATCAGGAAGCCGTTAACACTGTTGATTCTTCAAAGGTAGAAACCAATGAAGTTATAAAGCAGCAAAAAGAAGAAAGTAATGATAATGCTGCAGAAAACAATTCGGCAAAACAAGAACAGACCAGTGGTTTGGCAGATGGTTTTGTGATGCCTAAAACCGAATCCGAACTGGTGGCTGAGGCTGATGCCGAGAAAGCAAAAGCTGAGAGGAAACAGCTTGAGCAAAAGCAGCCTGAGCAAAAGAAGGAAGGCGAGAAACTGCCCAACGGGCTTGAAAAGATAGAAAGTGATGACCCTGTAGAAGGGGTACTGGAAGTATTGCCTGACGGCTATGGATTTTTAAGAAGCGACAATTACCTGTCCGGTCCGAAAGATGTGTATGTATCGCCATCGCAAATCAGACGTTTCAACTTAAAAACAGGAGACAAGATAAAGGGAAAAGGACGTATTCCAAAAGAGGGAGAGAAATTCCAGGCTTTGCTGTATGTTCAATCGGTTAATGGAGATCCGCCGGAAGTTGCAGCAAAAAGAGTGCCCTTTGAATACTTAACGCCAATATACCCTGACCAGAGGATTACTCTTGAAACCACTCCAAGAGAATTGTCAACAAGACTGATTGATTTAATAGCGCCCATTGGAAAAGGTCAGCGCGGTATGATTGTTTCACCTCCGAAAGCGGGTAAAACCATACTGTTAAAGAAAATTGCAAATGCTATTACCAACAACTATCCTGAAATGGAGCTGATTGTGCTTCTCATAGACGAAAGACCTGAAGAAGTAACAGACATGCAGCGCTCTATCAAGGGTGAGGTTATATATTCTACTTTCGATGAAGTGCCTGAGCATCACATAAAGGTTGCCGAAATGGTACTTGAAAGGGCACAAAGACTGGTTGAGCAGAAAAAAGACGTTGTAATACTGTTAGACAGTATCACAAGGTTGGCAAGGGCATACAACCTTACAATTCCTCCGACAGGAAGGACCCTTTCGGGAGGTCTTGATCCCGGTGCGCTTCACAAACCGAAGAGATTCTTTGGTGCGGCAAGAAATATAGAAAATGGCGGAAGCCTTACAATTATGGCTACAGCATTGATTGAAACGGGAAGCAGAATGGATGATGTTATATTTGAGGAATTCAAAGGAACGGGAAATATGGAGCTCCATCTCGACAGGAGGCTTTCCGAAAAAAGAATATTCCCTGCAATAGATGTAAACAGATCCGGAACCAGAAGAGAGGAATTGCTTCTTGACCAGAAAGAGCTTGAAGGAATTTGGGCTATCAGAAAGGCAATGAGCAATATGGGAACGGCCGAGGTTACGGAAATGATTATAAACCGTTTGATGCAGACTAAGAATAATGCGGAATTTGTAAATAGTATAAATGTTGCATTTGTTGGGTAAGTTGTAAAATTAATTGCCCAAACATGATAAAAAAGAAGTGACTCAAA
>NZ_DAORXT010000160.1:0-3071 GCF_035371925.1 Acetivibrio sp.
TTGTCGAAATAAGAGGACGGCAAAATATTTTTCACAATCCGTTTTATTGTACAGTATTTGTGATATAATTGTTCTGATGTGGTATTAAAATTTTCAATATAAAGTAAGATTACATGCTGATTTATACAAAATTTCAGACGTATGAATCAAGTGCTATATAGTGTTTGCAAGAGGAGTCAATGGATAAAAAACTACATGAGGGACACAGGCAAAGAGTAAAAACCAGATATTTGACAGAAGGATTGGATACTTTCGAAGATCATCAGGTGCTGGAGATGCTTCTGTTCTACTGCATTCCGATGAGGGACACAAATGAACTTGCCCACAAGATGATTAAGGAATTTGGCTCACTGGCAGGGCTGTTTGAAGCTAACCCGAAGGACATATGCAAACGGTGTGGAGTAAGTGAAAACACAGCTATTTTAGTTTCACTGATTCCTTCACTGGCAAGAAGATATTTTAAAGGAAAATGGGGAGACAAGCCTGTTCTTAACAGCTCGTCAAAGGCTGGTGAGTACGCTGTCTCTCTTTTTGCTGGCAGGACCTATGAAGCGTTTTTTGTGATATGTTTGGATGCACAGAACAGGGTTAATTATGCGGCATTGGTTCATGAGGGAACAATTAACGAGGCACCAGTTTATCCAAGGTTGATTGTCGAGACAGCACTAAGGCACCAGGCTAATAGTGTGATTTTGGCACATAACCATCCTGGGGGCAGCTTGCAACCTTCTCAGGCGGATATAGAGGTGACAAAAAGAATAACTGCGGCCCTTGAAGCTATATCTATAGGTGTTGTTGATCATATTATAGTTGCCGGAGAGAGATATGTTAGCTTTGCTGAGAAAGGTTTGATAAATGTTTGATATTTTTATATACTAAGCATATAGCATAATTTTACAGGACAAAAGAGGTGCAGTAATGAGCTTTTTTGATAATCATTACCTGTTTTCAGAAACATATATAAAAGAATACATAGAACAGCAAAAACACAAAGACATTACAGGCCAGGACATTTTGAATAAATACAAAACAATTAAGGAATGGCATGATGAATGCAGTGATACTAATTGGTTTACAGACTTTATCCGACCGGTCCTTGATACAATGGGTTTTAAATATCCACCAGTTAAGGACAATATAATTATATTATATACGAACCCTCCTGCTTCCGGAGATAGACCGGTTGCAGTGTTGTATGCCGTTTCAAAAGGATTTGATTTGGATTCAAAAAAGAAAGGAAAGTACTATGCTTTTAATGCAGTAAAGGCTGCAAAAGAGAATGGCGTTGAATGGGCTATGCTGACCAACGGGTACAAGTGGAGGGTTTATAACACCAGAAACGTAAGTCCGTACGAGAACTACCTGGAAGTAGATATTGAAAACAGCGTAAATAATATGGAAAGTCCAGATGAAGCGTTTACGCTTTTCAACCTGTTCTTTAATGTCAGGACATACTACCGTGAAGATGATGGTGAACTTGTAATTGAGAAAATCAAGGAGAAGTCGGATAAAAAGGCTGAACAGATTGAAGATTTCCTAAGAGGTAAAGCAGAAGAGATTTTAAAGGACCTGTGTTATGGTTTCAAAGAAAATATGGGGTATGAAAAGTATGACAGAACAACATGCCGGATGATTTACCAGGACGCGATTACCCTTTTGTTCCGCATGCTTTTCTTCGGGTATGCCGAGTCAAGGGGGCTGCTGCCATGCAATCAAGAGGATGTTGATTACAGGAACAACAGTTTTTTCAAGTTGTGTGAAGAAGCGAAGGATGTTTTAAATCAGGGAAAGGCACACGAAATTAAAAATGGCTTTGATTTCTGGGACAGACTGGATGAGCATTTGAGGATTTATGTCGACAGGACTTATAACGGCGGGCTTTTTGATAACAGTGATAAACCCATATTGAGGGAGTACAGAATTGCAAACGGATGGCTGATAAAGTGTTTAGCGGAGATAGCCTATAAGAAGGACAGAAAGACAAACAGCTATATTGAAAAAATTGAATACAAGGACCTTTCGGTGAGGAACCTTGGGTCCATATACGAAGGGCTTCTGGAATTCAATTTGTTTATCGCAGACGAGAGAATGGTAAAACGTATTTCAAAAGGAAAAGTACAGTATCTGAAAACTCGAGGACTTACTTTAAGGAAATCAGATGAACCAAACATTATCGAACCAGGAGATATATACCTTTCTCAGGATGCCACTGAAAGAAAGGATACGGGTTCATATTATACCCCTGAAGACGTGGTTGAATACATAGTATCAAATACAGTGGGAAGGAAGCTTGAGGAGCTTAAGAATGAATTGAAAGAATTATTAAAAACTGACTTTGACGCACTTGCGTACGAGCCCACCGATTCTGGAAAAAAGCGTATACAGAGGCGTATAGACGAAGAAACTGTAAAATTTATCGAAGATAAGGTTTTAAGCCTGTCGGTTATTGACAGTGCTATGGGAAGCGGCCACTTCCTGGTAAATGCAGCATACAGGCTTGCAAACGGAATTGTGGATATATTATGTGAGAATAATTGGGAAAGTGATGAGGATATTTACGTTGACATTGGACACTGGAAAAGAAGGGTTGTAGAAAACTGCATTTACGGAATAGATATAAATCCTCTTGCGGTAATGCTTGCCAAGCTTTCCCTATGGTTGATATCTGCATCCAATGATAAGGCTTTGTCTTTTATTGACCATCATTTGAAAGTGGGAAATAGTATTATAGGAACCGATAGGCATCATGTAAAGGTTAAAAATGAGAAATACCCAATATTTGAAGTGTCTTATGAAAATTATATGGATTCTGTAATGAAAAAGTATAAGGAATTAAAAAAAACAGGCAGCGCAACCAGGGAGGACGTAAAAAAACAGCAGGAAATTCATGATGAAATCAACCAGATGCTTGAGCTTGTGAAGAAAAAGTATGATTACTACCTGGCAAGCTTGTATGCTGGCGGAATTCAAGATGAGATGAAATTTGCTGATGTGTTGAGAAGCAAGGATATAAATGACTTCAAAACGGAAGAAATGGAACCGCTGTGGAAGATTGCAGAGGAAAAGAAATT
>NZ_DAORXT010000161.1:0-3034 GCF_035371925.1 Acetivibrio sp.
CTCCAATATTAGCCTTTAGTTTTAGCGGGTGTTTCTCAACATGCTCAAATTGGGCAACAAGATTAACATCTTCTTTTACCGGAAATCTATAAACCTCATTTTCAGAAACCAATTCACCGTCCCGATACCAGCCTAAAAATCTGCTACCGCTCAAAGGCATTGCCTCAACTTTTGCAAAATTACCCTTTAAGAATGTTCCTGTACCGTTAACATATCCGCTATCGTTGTCTGAATCAACAGTCACTTTATAATAGTTGTCAGCAATATCTGTACCGGAAATTTCTTCTCTGCCTGCAACTTCTCTAGATGAACTGTCTAAGAGTTTGTACTCAATCGACGAACCGTCAGGCACTCCCGACTCAATTTCATCATCACTAAATGCATTTACTGTGCCTGTAAATGTATCACCTTTTGCAATAGGAATGTTATAGTAGTTTATAAGCCGCAAAACCTCACCGTACAACAAATCGTACTCTCTCAATGAATAACTCATTTCACCGTCGTCCGTTGCTTTAATATTAACGCGATAATTCTCATCTGCAGGGAGATATATTACCTTTTCGCCTTTTTCATTTATATAACAAATAATACTGCTACCGACATCCTGAGGAATATCGTCAACGATAGAAGCAACAAGAGTATTATCACTATTATATACATTAACATCTACCGGACAATTAATATATATGATTCTGGTGGTGCTAGGCGTCTTTTTATAACTGACATTTTTATTGTAATTTGGGTCTTGAGACATTAACCATGCCAGGCATACTTCAGGATAATGTGCTTGTGGAATACTTTCCGATTGCAGCAAATCAACAAGCTTAATTATCAAGTTAACAGAATCCGTATTATTGTTCCAAACTTCATCTATAACTTGTCCGAATACTTTAAACAAAACATCGGTTAAAGAATTTATAAATACATCCGTAACGTTAAGTTCTGCCTTGTCCGCAACCTCTCTTACAAATTTTGCAATATTTTTCTTAACATCCTCTAATCTATCCTCATTTTTGTAGAACGGATTCAAATTAAATATCGGTTTTAGTATTTCCATTATTTTACTGGCATTTAACTGTTCCGAAAACTCAGCTATGAACTTGTCCATTTTGCCACTGCCATTATTTAAAACATCCAATATCTCCATAACACCGCTTTGGAAATTTCTATAATAGTTATCTCTTGACCCTACGACGTCATTAGCAAGAAAATCAATAGTACTCATTATTATATCTTCTTGTGAAGCTCTAGATTCTTCCCACCAATAGAACGGATCTCCAAAAGGAAGTATTTTTTTCTTATCTATTTTTAAGTTTGCCTTCTCAGAGAACTCTTGTACTTTATAACCAATATCACGTGCCCCTTCAAGTTTATAAAACTCTCTTAGCATCGCATCGCGTTTTGCCAAAAAATTATCCGATGTAGTTTGATTTGGAAGAATATAATCGTTTTTAAAATTATATCGAACAAAGCCCCATTGTTGCGGAGCCACCATCGGCACTATATCATTAATGTTAACAACATTGTGAATATTAGTATAATCTTTATAATTGGGAATATCAAGACTAGCCTTTTGTGCACCTCTTGGAGCTTCAAAGGTATAAACAAATAGATCCTTATGCTTAAGTGAAACATTTGGTAATTCATATCCAAAGTTTAATGCTCCACCAACCATATTGGCTGTAGCACCTCCACGGCTAAATCCAACCACCCACAATTTAATATCTCCGGTAATTGATTTATCTATAATATACTTCTTCAAAAACTCAAGGGTATTATCCCTTGCTTTTGTAAATCCATCATGCGTACCGGTATATCCAACATTAAAATTGCTCGCCCATTCGCTGGCATAACCACCACCACGAACTGCAAGTGCAATTAATGTATATTCTTTGCCGTTATCTCTAACATCAATAATTTTTTTATTTGCCGCCACTACTCCAATTGAATAGCGAGTTGGCTGTTCATTCCAAAATTCGTTTTGTTCAAAATCTTTAAATCCAATACCCTCTGTTTCCTTTTCGTAAGTGCCGGAAGCCGTGAGAACCTCTCCTGTAAGCAATTCACGGGCATTTTTACTCTTATGCTTCCAATCTTTCACATCATAACTGGACCACGTTGTTAGCTCAAGGCACAATGACATTGTAGCTAACTGAGGATTATAAATTGTAGAGTCCTGAAGAAAGTATCCGTCATCATAATAATATGTAGCTTCCGCATCATGGGTTTGAACCACCATTCCAGCATACTTAAATTTGCCCGATTTTTTCAGAATATTTCCGGCAATCTTACCGAATTGAAAATCTAACTCGTTAGGATCAGTAACTTCATAATATCCTTCACTTTGTAAATCGCTCATAAAACGACGGGCAAAAGTAAGCTCTTTACCACTCAAACTGTGAAAAAATCCTAAGGAATATATGTAATATTGTGTTTTAAGTTCCTGTGCCTTTTCATATGCAGCATTGGCGTAATAATACCCTGAATAATCCGAACTAGTATATGGTCCGCTATATGAAGCTTTACCGTTCACAGGTAACCCGTCGGACATCAAAACAATATTCTTAATTACTCCCGGTATACTAACATTTTCAAGCAATTGCCCCGCAACTGAAAGAGCCGCTTCATGGTTAGTGTTACCGCTTGCACTTATTGAGTTTATTCTGCTAATTAGGGTACTTAAATCATTAGTGAAATTGCAAATAGTTGATGCTGATGAGTTAAGAGAAACTATAGCGACATAATTCTCACCTTCTGCGACCATAACTTGTTTGCAGAAGTTAACCGCCGCTTCTTTTGCCTTTGCAATAGGTATCCCTGCCATACTTCCGGATGTGTCCAATACAAGGACTGAATAGCGTGTAGTGACGGATAATTTGCTTTGTACTCCATCTAGAGCCAAATCACTTGCATTGGCAAATAGAGTTGTCATTAGAATCAACGAAAGAATTACGAGTAAAGAAATGATAGACTTTACTGATTTTTTCAGTACTTCAAACATTTTTTATTACTCCCCCTAATAAAATAATATATT
>NZ_DAORXT010000162.1:0-3024 GCF_035371925.1 Acetivibrio sp.
CGTTTGTTGCGTTTATAGCGTTGGCTTTGGGATGTTCATTTTATCTCACTATCACTGTCACAGCTTCTCTTTCTCTGCGGGCTCTGTGGCTCTGCGTGAGAGAATCCTAGCATATATAAACCATCATTCATTTACAGGATTTCCAGATTTGTCCCGAATAGTTCATTAAATATAAACCTAAAAGTGTTGACTGAGTTGGTCCCTTCAGGCCAGAGTTTTCCATGGTGCTTTGGAATATAGACAGCACTGAAAACTTTATGAGCACCTGGTTTGTCCATCCTGGCCCCATGGTCTGCCTGTATTATTATTACAGGCGCAGTCTGATTAGATGATAGCTTACGTTCAACAAGTTCTTTCACCTTTTTTGTTATAAAAATATGTTGGTCAATGTAAAGCTTTTTGCTATCGCCGCTTTGACCTTTAATAGTGCTTAGTTTTTCTCCATTTGGGCCAAAGACATAGGGTGTGTGAGGACAAATTATATGGGCAAAAACGAACTTTGGCTTACCGAGTATCACAGTCATATTTTCTAAAGTATCAAATGCATCAAGAACTGATCTCCGGACAAAATATTTATTGATAAAAAAAAGTCGTAATAGGCTGTTGCTCGCTATAATGGCAGGTAATTCATCTTTGAACTGCAATCCATAAAAATTATAATTCTTATCAGCAAGCTGATTGTATCTCGTCTGTGCAAACCATGACCCCATGTGTATATATTGGTAACCGATTGTTTTTAGATAGTTTACAACTTTATTATTGCGAAGGCGAATCATTCTTTCTTCTTCATAAGCGTTTAAAATGTTCATGCTTTGGAGAAAGCTATCCGAGAAACTACCCGAAGATGTTTTGCCCTCATGTCTTTTTACTGGGATAATATTTAGCCTGGCTTCCAAGATTGAAGCGGTTGATAAAGAATTTGTTATCATTTCTGTTGTCATAAAGCCCTTTTGATTCAAGAAATTAACAAAAGGTGACATATCATGATTAAAATAACTTTTCATCTGTGAAGGTGCAGCATATTCATCCAATACAATAAAATAGATATCAGGAAGACGTTCTGGTTGTTTATATATAGATATATTTTTTGTGTTAAGCGTCCCGTTTATTTTTGCGTAAGCGACAGCTTGCATAGTAATGCTGTAAGCATTGAAAATTAATAGAATACCCGCAATAATGCAAAATACTTTGTTAATCTTGGCAATTCTGTTATTACTAAAGCGTAAAGACTTAATGATATAGAATATCAAGGCAAAAAGGATTATAATAGAAGTCGCTGCCAGAACAATTCCCTTCAAATATGTTCCACTCGTATAGCTTGAAATGTATTCGTATAATGTCCCATAATTACAGAAGACAATCAGCAAAGGCGATAATAAGGCTACGGAAGTTCCCGCCTTTTTTACGATCAACTTTATAAGGAAATATAACAGCAGAGAAAAAGCGCATACTGCGATGAGCGGAAGAACAATCTGCCCGGGCGGAATCAGTCCTGCATATTGTGTAAATGGCATTATGACGAAAATAATAGAAAATAATAAAGGATGTAAAAGTATTAGTTTATCAGTCAACATGGAATATTATTGTTTGATTGCTTCTGAATTGTTGAGATTTTGTTTTTCCATCAGATAGAGGGTACGTTCAGAATGCTCAATTTTGATATAGTCAAGGATTAAGAAATAGTTACTAAGGGCGGATTCAAAATGTTCCTGATCATAATCCGTGAAGATGTCCTCACGGGAGCGCAGTAACCTTTGTACCTGTGAATCGTTCTTAGGGACGAATTCAATTACAAGGAAACGGCATATTTTACTTAAAAATGATGCAATTTTATCAAAGGGCAGGTTGTTTGAAATCGCAAGATGGTGAATTAGGGCAAGGGCAAAGACCATGTCGGCGGGGCCTCGTTCTACGAGGGAGGCTCTCTCTTCATTTGCCCAACCGATGGATGGGCTTGGATTGGTTAAGTCAAGCAATAAGGGGAGGATGTTAGTCTCGCCATGCTTCCTGCACTCGATATAATTTTTTTCAACAGCAGCCGGATCAATATCGAACGATAGTGTTGGAATTGCCTTTTTGCTTGCGATCCTGCTAAAGATGCCGGTATTTGCACCTAAATCCCAGACAGTTTTAGGGTTTATTCTCTCGAGATAGTTACTGATGATGGATTTCTTGTGCTCGAATGATGTGGAGGAGTAATTAGTATAATCATAATAATCAGCCCATTCGGTTTCTTCGGGACGCCAATGGAGTGCTTTTATTGCGTTCTCAAGGTTGTCAATAATTCCGAGCAAGGAAACCTTACTCAGCTTTCTCAATTTCACATTAACTTGTTTGTCCGCAAAGTGTTTCTGGCTTTTTGCATGAAAATGTATATGGGAAAGAAGTGAAAATTTGACCCAGCTTTTTAAGGGAAGTAGTCTGCTTGCCATATCAAGGGGAATGCCGTCTATATATACCCTTGCAAGCTGGTTAAGTCGCGCATCTGTCAGTGCCATGAGCGCAAGAGGCGCAAGAAAATGCTGGCAGAACTGACGATAGGCAACCCAGGGCTCACCTTCCACGTATTTCTCAAAAGAGAGTGTATCAATAAGGATGGGTTTGCCATTGAGAAACTGGATGTTGTATGCACTGGCATCTTTTAATGACATACCATATTCGAGGGCTATTTTTTGAATATTAAGGGTAGTTAGGGCGGCATCTTTTAGCTGGCCGAAACACCATTCATAAGGATAGGAGATAAAAGGAATGATATCAGGTTTTATTATTTTAAATGCCCCGTTCTGTTCCTTGCTTATCTCTTCATGGGAGATGAGCAGTTTTTCTTCAACGAGTCTTTTATAAAGACCTGACTCTATAAGATGTTCGTAATGTTCCCTGTAAACACGGTTTATTTGGCGATAAAGCGTGCCGTCCTCTTTGAAGAGAAAACCGCTTGGATCCCTGAAAGAACTTGGTATACGACTGGCTGCGACAGTCATTTTTCCTGTTTTTTTGAAAAACGACTACTGAAGAAATTCTTAA
>NZ_DAORXT010000163.1:0-2997 GCF_035371925.1 Acetivibrio sp.
TATTTTAGCGTGGTTATGGGCTCTTTTTCCCTCTTCTAACTGCAAAATTCAGGTTTCAAACTGACAGAATGGAAAAGCACAAAAAACGTAGAAAGAGAATAGAAATGTAAAAAGACCAAAAATACTAAAAATTTTTGATTTAAACCCCATAATAATTTTAATTGCTACCGAAATAATATAGTAGCAAAAGGATTGACATTTGCCTAAGAAGTCAAAATAGTTTGGTATGAAGGTATGAAAGCATGAAGGTTAGAAAGTAGAGAAGAGGCTCGTTATTGAGCCTCTTTCTATATTGGAATGATATTTTTTTTACTTTAGGCAACAAGCGATATCAAAACATTTGGAATAAGCAGTGCTACTGCAATACCGTAAAGCAAATCCAGCCATACGACTGAGCCCAGGGCACACAGATAAATCAATCCCACCAAAGGTGCTGTAAGGATTTTTACAAGAATAGGCGTAGAGGGATCTTTTACTGATTTCCATATGTTGGCAGCATCACCCGTGCTTGGGAAAGAGTGCATAGCTATGGATACTCCCAACCAGATCAATATTATGTCAAATATATCAGGACTGTCAAATTTAAAAACCGGAATGGAAGCACCTGAAGCTATAACAGCACCGACAAGTGTGTTTATAATAAACGGACCTATGCCTATAAGAATATTTTGCCAAGACTTTTTGGGTACTTCATGTATAACATATCCGCTGGGATTCTTCAGCTGAAAATAGCGTACATCCAAAACTGCGACCTTTGAGAGCCGGCAGAACAACTGATGTGCCATTTCATGTACTATTACTCCGGGAAAAGTCAGAGCTGATATAACAATACCTGGTATTAGCATAAAATCAATTCTCCTCCGAAACTTGTTTTCTCCACTCCAATTCGCCGTTGAATATGGAAGTGAGCAAATTAATTGTGTAAGCATCTTTGTATGTGCCGTTTTTAAACGATTCAAACATTTCGTCTCTTTCTTTTGTCATGTTATTATAATGGTATGCCAAAGCCATATTGGCTATTGAAAGGGGATTGGTTTTATCGAGATTATATGTTTTGGTAGCAAGCTCCAACCCTTTCTTGACATCTCCAAGTTTGAGTTCGGCCCTTACATAGTATCCTAAAGCAGCAGTGTTTTGCTGGTTGTCCGCCAAAACCTTCAAGCAGTGTTGCACAGATTTGTTATAGTCTCCTTTTTCGCAGTATATTTCGGCGAGAAGAAGGTGACCGAAGTAAAAATCGTCATATTGGGCAACAACTCCACCTATAAGCTGCTCAGCTTCATCATACATTCCGAGTTCAAATTTTTTGTCTGCGAGATAATAGGTTGCGCAAACATCACCAGGATAATAGTCTAAATATTCGGTAATTGCTTCTACAAGTATTTCGGTATTATCACTATATTCTATCAGAAGGGTGTAAAAACTGTTGCTTTGAGGATAGTAATAAGTCTTAATTTTTGTGTATATTGAATTTACCGTTTCCACCAAATCCGAATCCGATTCTCTTCCGGATATAAGGGCAAAAGTGTCGTAAGCTTCGTCAATTTGCAAGTTATAATACTTGGCAAGAAACAGTCTGGCAAGTACCAGAGTGGAATCGGAGTATTTCTCTGCTGCCTTCGTATACTCCTTGACTGCTGTAATATAATTTTTTTCTTTTGCAGCCTTTTCGCCCCTGTTAAAAGCGACAGCACTGCTTACGACAGAAGGAAGTCGTACAATAGAAAAAACGGTTGCAGCAAGTATAATTAAAGAAAAAATCTTTATCCATAAAGGAAAGGGACGTTTTGAAAGCTTTTTTCTGCAATCTGAGCATAAATCAACATTGTAACCTTCCTCAATATCGGGGTTTGAACAGCATTGGCACCCTTTTTTTACTTCAAGCTTATCATCTACATGTATACCGGAGTTGAAATCCTGGTTTTCATAATTTTGCTCCATATAATTCCCCCTAAAATAAGTTGTAATAGGTAACAATGTGAAGAGGCTTTAAGTGAATGAGTAAGTACGGTAATTTTTGCATAATATAGATCGCTTGCAGAAGACAATACTGTGAACATGTTACTATTACCATCTAATATAATATGAATATAACATAAAACAACCATGATTTCAATAACCGAGATTACTTTGACGCTTGGCGCTTTGCTTCGTTTATGTATGCGGTATCACTGGAGCCGTTTACATATATATCGGGCACAATTTTTTTTTCCATGATGTTTTCTTCCATGACGTTCCAATAGAAGCTTACCAAATAAATCATGTATTTTTTGGCTTTGTCTTCGTAAGCCAGTTGTCCGACGCCTTTACCCACCGTTGGATGGCCGATTATGACAACATTGCTCAGGTGCTTCTTAAGGCCAAGGGCAAGAATTTCCGAGCTGCTTGCAGAATACTCATTGACCAGAACAAGAATTTTCTTAAACTTTATTTGGGCGGCATCGGAATAGTAAGGATACATGTATCCGTCTCTATAGACAATGTAGCTTGTAGTACATGCAGGCAAAAGATAGTCCAATATGTCGTTGGACGAAGATGTAACCCCTCCTAAGTTGTCCCTGAGATCAATAATTAAAACTTTTTCCTCAGGATTTTCAATTGAGTCAATTATTTCTTTAAATTCCCAGCTGACACTTGGAGTAAAGGAATTAATCTTAATATAATGCATGTTTGGTTCAAGTTGCCGTGAAGACACTTGGGAAATACTTTCCTCATATTTTACCAGATCGTATTCGTCCCCATAAATTACAAAGGTAAACATGTCATTTTTCTGCCTTATGCTGTCTATAAATTTGCATATATCATTTACACTAACTTCGCCTTTAGCTATAAATTCGTTTGCAAGGGCGTCAAAGTTTGTTATTTTGTCATAGTATAAGTAATTGTTTTTGACAAAGTCAACTATTCTCTCCGCTTTAGAAAGCTTTTGCTTGTCAAGCACTGATTGAAGGTAGGTTACGGCTTCGTTGTCGGCAGATATTTTTGCAGCCTTTTGGG
>NZ_DAORXT010000164.1:0-2967 GCF_035371925.1 Acetivibrio sp.
TAACATAGCAAAGATTATCTTCTTATTCATTTTCTATTTTTCCCCCCATACTTCTATTGCTTCTATCGTTGCATTCATAAAATGATTTCCAACCAAATTTATTATATCTATAATAGGAATAATTGCGTTATGATTTATTAGTTTAATTACGGCAATTATACCATTAGTTACTTTTGAACTCAATAAATCTTTATTCTTCATCAAGCATATCATTTTATTCTTCTATAAAAATAAAGAGACCGGCAAACTAATTTCCTTTTGATTAGGAAAATGTCTGTCAGTCTCTTGTTCCGCTCCGTCTGTTTAGAGCAACTCAATTTGCTAATTAAAAATCTATCAAGGCAAACATCCCATCAGCTTATATCATCAAATATCGAGCCCTTGACAGTGATTTCAATTCTGTCGAGGTTTTCTATTCCCTTTAGTTCGCCAAGCTTTTTGTACTCATTCTTGCTTTGCGCAAGGTTGATATTGTCTATATATGCCCTTACTGTATAATTTCCGTCAGGCATATAAGGGTTGGTATATAAACGGACACTGTTTGGATTTGGATTAATTTTTATAGTCACTTTTGTTGTTTCTGTTATTTTAAACATGGTCTGACCGTCTTTTATATACTCGCGATATTTATAATTATCTCTGCTCGCTTGTGTTCCTGACTCACTGTACCCTTCAAGAATTGCCAACAAGCGAGGGTCAGTATAACTTCCGCTCTCTTGACCATGTTCCAACTCCTCATATACCGGCTGAGAACTTAACTGTTCTACGTGCAAAAGC
The DNA here is from genome assembly GCF_035371925.1 of Acetivibrio sp. Classification (NCBI taxonomy): domain Bacteria; kingdom Bacillati; phylum Bacillota; class Clostridia; order Acetivibrionales; family Acetivibrionaceae; genus Acetivibrio; species Acetivibrio sp. Next base: position 778 of record NZ_DAORXT010000164.1, read on the forward strand.
TTAACATCATTGACCCCGGTGGGATCTTTTGCCGTAAGTGCAGCCGGAACACTGGATAGCTTTCCTCCGTATACCGGTACCGGTTGGTTTTGAATATTAACTGCCCTATTGTTATTATCAATATAAATCAAATTTGACTCATACCTAAAGGAATCAATCAAGCTTTGTACTATCTCCTTGTGCTCGTCAGTGGGTTTCCTGTCAGGCTTATATATTTCCGTCTTTACTTCAAATGTATAAGTACCCGTTGGGCTGAAATAATATCCTGACTTTATAGGATAACTGTAATCTTGTAAACTCTTATCCGATGCAAAAACTGCTTTGTCGTAGTAATCTTTGTTATAGTTTCTGTTTTTCGCTGCCTCTCTGCTTTGTGCGTAGTCCATTTCCATCGTCTGTACAGTACCCCATTTAATTTCAGCTTTATCCTGCTGCGTAAAAATTCTTTGGTATCGGCCAGGTACAGCAGTCCAATCATATAAAGCTCCTTTTTCATTTTCATGAGCCATCCACCGTACCACATTGAACTTATACGGTTCACTTGTCCAGAACAATTCCCTCGAAAGACTGTTTGTAGTGTTGGACCTTATTTCATCCAAAAACTTCTTTTGCGGAATAGACGGCATTCCGTTATATATTTTTGCTGTGATTACCCTTTGGTCCGTAACACGTCCGAATGTAGCCGAAATGGATTCAGTATGTCCGGGACACTCCCAAATGCCTTTCGTTTTATCCTCAGGATCAGTTGGAACCCACTTGCATCCTCCGCAATAACGTCTACGCATTGCACTTGCAGTACCTTCAGCTTCTACAGTCCCGGTCTTTGCCCTCGTTGCCGGACCGTCAAGATATTTCCCCTCGACTGGATTGTCATAAAGTCCTGTTGCCGACTCATATGTAACATCTTTTCTGTGTACTGTCGTACTGAATTCAGGATATAAGGTAATTGTAGTCTGGCGTGTTCCGCTCGGTATTCTATTTCCTTCAACTTCAAACGGATTATATAATCCCGGTGTCAGATTTGTCACATTTACGCCACCAGTTACGTCGCTAACCAACCAACCATTACCCAATTCTAATTCTGCAGTCATGCCACTGTCGTCCGGTAAAGGCACGCTTATTTTTTTACTTAGTACGTTATAGTCAAGTGTAGCTTCTCCTGTTGTATTTATTGGTTTAACCGATTTAATCGTCCTAGTGATAACATTATTTGAATAATTTCTTTCCGAAATTTTTTGATTCTCTGACTTATGAATATCATTGTATTCTTCGACGCTTTCATCAGTATTAACTTCAAAATGTATTTCAACATCTCCTTCAGGCATTATAAAACTTGCATAGAGTACAGGAGCTCCTTTTACCTCAGTTTTTTCTTCATCTCCTTCTACATCTTCTTTTTCTTCTGCATCTGTTTCTCCATTTTTCAGCTTAATAAATGTCTCATCAGGCGCTAAATCCACAGTCCCAACAGCCTCAGTGCCTTTTCCTAAATAAGTCACATTTTCAACCGGACTGCCTCCGGATGTAATCTTCCATTTGTAGGATACGTCTTTTAGAACCTTGTCAAAAGTTGAATCTATTCTTACTGATATAAGTACTTCATCACCGGGAACAGCACTCGATGATATTGTTTCAAACTGTGGCATAATGTCCTCTTCTAACAAAACAAAAGGTATGTATCTAAAGTATTGGTAGTACGAATAGTAGTTTGGCTTACTCATGTTATCCGGACCGGTTCCGCCATAGTAATAAAACGCTATCCCAACACCCCAGGATTCATATGTTGGCGGTTGGATTATATATATGAACTCCTCAGGATTTTCTGCTATACCGGCCGGCAACTCTCCCTCAATACATTTATTGAAGAATTTGCGGTTGCCTGTATATGCTTCAACCTTATCAGGCAAGAAAGTGTCCGTATCTTTTATCCATTGGTTAATAACACTATATGTTGACGCAAATGTATCCGGTTGATATTCTAAATATTGCTTTGTATGTGTATCCTTGGGGTCATCGGGTGATAATTCTTTTGTAATTCCTCCTTGGCTTTTATTTGGCAACTCCCATGGCCTCTTAATCCATCTACGCACATACATAATCTTACCAATAGGGAACTCTGGATTCGGATATGGCTCATCAACGATAGAAAAGCCCAAAGCTCTCCACTGTTTTGTAGCTTCATCATATCTT
>NZ_DAORXT010000165.1:0-2756 GCF_035371925.1 Acetivibrio sp.
CTTAAAACAGGGTTCTGTAAGATTTTGTAAGGCAATTAAACTTGCAATTTAAACCTTTTTTATGATTGTTATGTTTATATTTACTAAATTGATGAAATATTATATAATGTATTAATCCATTTGGATATACATTTTATTTGAAAAAGGTTGTTTGGATGATTTCAGATTTTTTCGACAAAATTACAGGTGAATTCAATTATAAACCGGATGAAGTAAGCCAGCTGTCGCCTTTGGTGCTTGCGTACATAGGCGACGCCGTATATGAGGTTTTTATCCGCACAATGCTTGTGACACAAGGAAACGTGCCGGTGCATGTTCTCCACAAGCGTTCTATTGCTTATGTCAAAGCCAAGGCTCAGTCGGATGTTATCCATAGGATAATGCCTTTGCTTACGGAGGAGGAGCTTGGTGTGGTTCGCAGGGGAAGGAATGCCAAATCGGCCACGGTTCCGAAAAATGCGGATGTTACAGAATACAGGTATGCTACCGGTTTTGAGTCTTTGATAGGTTTTCTTTATCTAAAGAAAGATTATGAGCGGTTGATGGAAATATTGCGTATGGCTGTTTCGGAAAATTGACACGATTTAAAAGCTTTGACAGAATTTGAGAGGTAAAAACGGCTAAAACGCAATTTTTTTGAGAAAAATAAAAGAGAATTGCATTTTACGTACTAAAAATCAAGCTTTTCAACGAAATTATAATTATGAGGGAAGGTTACAAAAGATTATGGGCAATATTGAGAAGAAGGGCTATAAGAAGGCTAAGCCGTCGAGACAGTCGGATGTAAAATACAAAGGGGAAGAAGAAAGAAATGACATAAGAGACGACCTTGACAAGATTGAAGGGCGCAACTCCGTACTTGAGGCGATAAAGTCCGGAAGGACGATAAACAAGATTTTAGTACAGAAAGGCGAAAAAGAAGGCTCAATAAGGCACTTAATTGCACTGGCAAGAGAGAGGGGCATAGTAGTTCAGGAAACGGACAAATCAAATCTTGATAAAATTTCTGCCACTCATGCACATCAAGGTGTAATTGCCTATGTTGCTTTCAAAGATTATGTTGAGGTTGACGATATCCTGGAGATTGCACGGTCCAAGGGAGAAGATCCTTATATTATAATTTTGGACGGCATTACCGATGCATATAATCTGGGTTCCATATTAAGGACTGCCGATGCGGTTGGTGCCCATGGCGTTATTATACCCAAAAGAAGGGCAATAGGCCTTAATGCTGCAGTTTCAAAAGCTTCGGCAGGTGCGATAGAATATGTTCCCGTGGCGCGGGTGACAAATATTTCGCAGACAATAGAGTATCTGAAGAAGGAAAACATATGGGTTGTCGGCACCGATCTTTCCGGAGAAAAGTCTTTCTTTGAGGCTGATTTAAAAGGGCCTGTGGCTCTAGTTATTGGAAGTGAAGGGGAAGGAATGGGAAGGCTGGTTGCCGAAAAGTGTGATTTTATAGTTAATATTCCTATGCAGGGAAATATATCGTCCTTGAACGCAGCAGTTGCGGGGGCTATAATTATGTATGAGATTCGAAGGCAAAGAAATTTTTAAATAAATTTTAAAAATTACTTGTTCATAATAAAATGAAACTGCCGATAACTATATAGAGAGGTTTGAATAGGAGGGTTCCATAGATGATAGAATGGGACAGCCGGGCGTAAATTCTGCCTTGAGAACTTGGCAAGCGAATCGTGTCGAATAATTGCCGGATTTTTTGCTTGACAGGGCCAAGGGAGTTTTTGTATAATCCACCTAGGTGTGCCTTGCTGCTTATTATGCATTCTATTAATCTATTCTATATATCAAGCCTTGAAATTTTATAGTTTTCACATAAGTCAAGGGGGCGATATTTTGAAAACGAATGCACAAATTGATTCAGTAAAGACTTTTAGTACTATGAACGATGAAGAAATAATTGAAGATAGCCGAGCCGGTGATGACAGGGCCCTCGAATATTTAATCAACAAGTATAAAGGTTTTGTTCGTGCAAAAGCAAGAACTTATTTTCTTATCGGTGCTGACCGGGAAGATATCATTCAGGAAGGAATGATTGGTCTCTACAAAGCTATAAGGGATTTTAGAAAGGACAAGCTTTCTTCTTTCCGTGCTTTTGCTGAGCTCTGTATAACAAGGCAGATTATAACGGCAATAAAGACTGCCACCCGGCAAAAACACATACCCTTAAATTCTTATGTATCTCTCAACAAGCCGATTTTTGACGAGGAATCGGACCGCACACTCATGGATATTATCAGTGAGGAAAGCATTAACGACCCTGAGGAAATGGTTATAAACAGAGAAGAGTTTTCGGGGATTGAGGCAAAAATGGGTGAGATTCTAAGTGGTCTGGAGTGTGAAGTGCTTACCTCTTACCTTCAAGGGAAATCTTACCAGGAGATTGCTGTTGAATTGGACAGGCATGTGAAATCAATAGACAATGCGCTACAGAGAGTAAAACGTAAATTGGAGAAATATCTTGAAGAATCTAGAACATAATTTGATTTAATTGATGTTTTTCGATTGGACTATTTTAATTAATAGTGGTATAATTCTTTATGCTTTATGAATTGAATATTCTTAAGCGGGTGTAATTCAATGGTAGAATATCAGCTTCCCAAGCTGACTGCGTGGGTTCGATTCCCATCACCCGCTCCAGCGAAATGTTTTATATGCCCTCATAGCTCAGTAGGCAGAGCGCATCCATGGTAAGGATGAGGTCACCAGTTCGATTCTGGTTGAGGGCTCCA
>NZ_DAORXT010000166.1:0-2722 GCF_035371925.1 Acetivibrio sp.
GTTTTCCCACATCCTTGGTCAGGTGAATAATCTGTCTTTGAAGATTTGAAAGCTCTACTGCATCAAAATCCACAAGACCTATTGTTCCAACTCCCGCAGCGGCCAAAAACATGGCAGCCGGCGCTCCAAGGCCTCCTGTTCCAACAATCAAAACCTTGGATTCCAGAAGCTTCTTTTGCCCCTTCACACCAACATCTTTTAAAATAATATGCCTGGAATACCTCTCCATTTGCTCATTGGTAAAGCTCATAATGCGCCGCCTCCCATGAAATAAAGGAATTCCACAACGTCGCCTTCTTTTACAGTCAAAGTCTCAAAGTCCTTTCGGTCCAATATCTCATCATTTATCTGTACTGTGACGTAATCGGCCATTTCTACCTTTTGGATTTCCAGAAGTTCTTTTACCGTAACCTCTTTTTCCAAGGATACATCCTTACCGTTCACTTTAATTGTCATTTATAAACCCCCCATATTCTATATATAATATTCAAGTATGATTTCATGACGTTTTAGCAAATCACACACAGCTTCTACCGCACCCTTTGTGTCTTCGATATTTGCATCCGGAACAAAATTGTTGAAAGGTGTCTGCCCTATATTGACCACTATGATTTCATTGGGCTGGTTTAAAAGCTTTAGTTTCTTAGCCTCGTAATCATCCAGGTTAAATATACTGGTAATAAATATTTGACCCGAATCGGTAAATATTCTTGCCAGTTCTCCAATTTGCCTTATATGCTCGTCTCTATCCTCATAGCTGTTTACCGCGTCCGATGCAAGCCCGTGCAGTATACTTGAAACCCCAAGATAATATGCTTTGTACTTCATGTTGAAAAGCTGCTCTTCCAGTTGTCTTCCCACATCCTGGATATCCTTTTCTTTTCCTTCACTGCCTGAAGTAATTACAATAAACTTTGCCTTGTGTCCATAGGCATTTCTCCTCTGCTCCGCTGAAATCAGACTTTTCTCCCACAAAAATTCTCTTTCCCTGACATGGGTAATCAGGCTGCTGTCCGTATCCGGGACCTCTTCTAAAATAATTCCACCTCCGGATATCTCATAGTTGTCCACAATTACAAACCTTCCGGTCTGCTCGACATCGGAAATAACATCATAGGCAATGGGTTTTGTAGTTTCAAAAATACACTCCGCCACATCATGCCTTTCCACCTGGTCTTTGAAAGTGTCAATGTTCAGCTCCGCCGCATCAATAATATGTGTTATTTCAATCAGCTTTACTCCAATTTTCATAGTACCGATTTTCAATTTATAGTTTTTGTTCTTTATCAGAGGAGCTTTGCCCACCCAAAATATGTTTGCCCTAAAACGGGAGCTCACTGACGGATGCTTTTCGTTTGCTTTAACCATCAGCTCTCCGGGTTTTATGTAAATCTGTGTGGTTAATGTCACTCCTATTGCCTCATCTGCATAGGCTGTATTCCTGGGCTTTACATTAAATCCCTCAATACTGTTTATTACCGACCTTTTGTTTGAAGGAAGAAAGACAACCTCATCCCCTGCGCTAATCGAACCGCTTATGATTGTGCCTGCTACAATTCTCCGGTCGTCTCCTTCTTCTGTAAACTTGTAAATATCCTGCACAGGCATACGGAATGGAAGCTGCCGGTTCTCTTTCTTATTCACAAACCCATCCAACTGTTCTAAAACGGTGGGGCCTTCATACCACAAAGTATTTGGAGATTTTTGAGCAATATTATCTCCGTTGAAGGCACTGATAGGTATATAATTAATTGGTCTTATGTTAACCTTTTGCAAAAATTCCCCGAATTCCGAGACAATAGATTCATAAACTTCCTTGCTAAAGTCCACCAAATCCATCTTATTGACCAAAACAACCACTTGTTTGATTCCCAGCATGGAAACAATATGTCCGTGGCGTTTGGAATTTTCCTTTATGCCTTCCTTTGCATCTATCACCAAAAGGGCTGCTTCCGCCCGGGATGCTCCCGTAACCATGTTCTTCAAAAACTCCACATGACCCGGTGCGTCAATAATAATGTAGTCCCTTTTACTTGTCTTAAAAAAGCACCTTGCAGTATCAATGGTAATACCCTGTGCCTGTTCATCCTTTAATGCATCCAGCAAAAACGCATACTCAAAGGGTCTTGCGTTCTTTCTGCAATACTCCTTAACCGATTCAAGCTTTCCTTCCGGAAGAGAGCCGGTATCTGCAAGCAGCCTGCCAATGACGGTACTTTTCCCGTGGTCCACATGCCCGACAATTACAATGTTCATTTGTTCTCTTGCATCCATATCACATGTACCCCCCTCTTCTCAAGGTCTCAAGCCCGCCGCCGTCATCCTGATCCTGTGCCCGTCCTGACCTTTCTGCTATATTTGCAAACTTGCCGCTTTTTAGCTCTTCAATAATTTCCCTGACATTCTTAGCAGTAGACTCCACAGGGAAAGTACACGGATAGCATCCCAGGGATCTGTAACGCTTTCCATTCCCCTGGTCAAAATATAGTGATGTAATAGGTATGTTTTCCCTTTCTATGTATTCCCAGATGTTTAGCTCTGTCCAGTCCAAAAGCGGATGTATTCTAATATGGGTTCCCGGTGCAAAGTCGGTCTTGAACTGATTCCAAAATTCAGGAGGCTGGTCTTCCACAGCCCAGTCATTTTCCTTGTCCCTCGGTGAAAAATATCTTTCCTTTGACCGGCTTCCCTCTTCATCAGCTCTTACGCCCACAATAACTCC
>NZ_DAORXT010000167.1:0-2620 GCF_035371925.1 Acetivibrio sp.
CGCAATTCCTCCACGTGGCTAAAGCCAGTGGCTTCCTTGCGTAAGAATTTGTGATTATTTGCGTGATGATTTTGATTTATTGATATATGAATTTCCCGAAAATAACGACATTAAGATTTACCCTATATCTGACCTACACATTGGTGCTAAGGAATGTATGTTAGAAACTTGGAAAAGTTTCGTTAGGCAATTAAAAAAAGAGCAAAACTCCTATATAACCATTCAAGGCGACATGATGAATAATGGGATAAAAAGCTCGGTGACAAATATTTACGAGGAAACAATGACACCGATGGAACAGAAAAAATGGCTGGCCGATCAGTTAAGCGACATAAAAGATAAAATCTTATGCGTGGTTCCGGGAAACCACGAAAACAGAAGCAAAAAAGAAGTTGACGATCATCCTTTGTACGATGTGTGCTGTAAATTGGATATTGAAGATAGGTATAGGGAAAATGCGGCTTTCATTGTAGTTCGTATTGGGGATAAAGACGGATCAGGGACTAGAAACCCCACTTATACGATGTGCGTAATACACGGGTTTGGCGGTGGGATTTACACAGGCGCAAGCGTCAATCGGAATGAGAGATTCGGCACCGTTATAGACAACCTGGATATTTTAATAGTTGGCCATGCTCATAAAGTGGTCTTAACAAAACCGGAGAAAATTGTTATAGATATTCAAAACAAGAAAGTGTCTTACAAACCTTTTAACTTAGTGCAAGCAACAGCGTGGACGAAATACGGAGGATATACTTTACGAAAACAAATGTTGCCTGGTTCTCATGCTTTGCAGGAGATAATTTTAAGGGGTAATAGGAAAAGCGTAAGGGTGGCGATGGAATAATGGAAAAACTCGTTTATATATGTCATGAATTCGGTGGCAAACAAGAAAATGCAGATAAAGTTGCAACACTTATTAAAAAATTAATCGCAATACATCCTAATATTTGTTTTCTTTCGCCTCACCATGCGACAGGCTTTTTCTATCATGATGTCAGTTATGAGAAGGGAATGGAATATTGCTTAACCTTACTAGATATGTGCGACGAGATGTGGACGTTTGGCAGCAAGAGTATGAGTAAGGGTTGTATGATTGAAAAAGATTACTGCAAAAGGTACAAAATACCTATTATAGAAATGGGTGACTATAAGGATGAGTAGAACATTGTTTGGCCGAGAAGTTTTATATTCTGCGGAAAGCGAAATAACGGCAGGCAACCTTATTGATGTCTTGAACAAGGTGCTGCCTATTCATAATCAAAATAGCCTTGAGATTGATTATTTATATAAATATTATCGTGGAAGGCAGCCAATTTTGGACAGGCAAAAACAAATACGTCCTGAAATTTGTAATAAGATTGTTGAGAATCACGCTTATGAAATAGTGGACTTTAAAAAGGGTTACGTTTTTGGTGAACCGGTTCAATATGTGCGCCGCGGAGAAGGCATAGAAGAAAATAAGATACCATTGCTCAATAATTATATGTTTATGGCCGATAAGGCCCAAAAAGACAAAGAATTAGCCGAATGGTTTTATATTTGTGGAACGGCTTATCGAATGGTATTGCCGGGTGATAATGAAGATGTTCCTTTTGAAATAGACACTCTTGATCCAAGATATGCATTTGTGGTTTATAATAATGGCTTTGGAAAAAGACCATTGATGGCAGGCAAATATGTAATAACCAAAACGCCTGCCGGGGAAGAAAAAGAATTGTATAGCATATATACCCCTACCACTTATTTCGAGGTAATGGACAATGAGATTATAAAGAATGAGCCTCATGCTTTGGGCTATATACCAATAATTGAATATCCCGCTAATATGTCGAGATTGGGAGCTTTTGAGATTGTTCTTCCTTTGCTTGATGCTCTTAATAATACAATCTCGAACAGGATGGATGGTATTGAACAGTTTATCCAATCTTTTATGAAGTTTGTCAATTGTGACATCGATGAAGAAACATTTTTGGCCTTAAAAGAATTGGGAGCATTAAAAGTAAAAAGCGATTCTACCAATCCGGCTGATGTAGACATAATTTCTCAAGAATTAGATCAAAGCCAGACGCAAATAACCAAAGATGATATTTATAGAACCATTCTTATCATTTGTGGTATGCCGGACAGACATCAAAACGCAAGGTCTACCAGCGATACTGGAAACGCTGTATTACTTAGGGATGGATGGAGCGCGGCCGAAGCCAGGGCAAGGGATACTGAGCTTATATTTAAGAGTTCGGAAAAGCAATTTTTAAAGGTAGTATTGAGGATTTTAAAAGATGTATCAGGAATAGATATAAAGCTTAGCGAGATAGATATTAAATTTACTAGAAATAAGACAGATAATTTGCTGGTTAAAACACAAGGATTGCAGAACATGCTTGAAGCGGGCATCCACCCGCAAATAGCAATTACTACCTGTGGACTGTTCAGTGATCCTGAGCAAGTATATATTGATTCCCAGGAATACCTTGAGAAATGGAGAACTGCTGAGGCAACATCGACGCCTGGGAATAACAAGCCTAATCCTACAGATGCGGACGGTGATGCTATTGAGGGTCGTTAGGTGCTTGCAATGCGGCAAGCTTCTTGGTAAAATTAAAGGAGAAGCAGAAAT
>NZ_DAORXT010000168.1:0-2568 GCF_035371925.1 Acetivibrio sp.
TGATTGCCCCAATCCAGATAAAAAATGCAGACGGTCATTTAGTGGACGGATTTACGTTTAAAACCGGCAATATAACCCGGTATTCCAATGAAGCCTCTGTGGGTTTCGGTACCTTCAGAAACGGCGGAGCAGTGGGAATCCATTTTAAATATCCTTTAAAATTCACATTTTATGCAGGCATGGATCCCAATGACCTGATGGCAAGATTTGAGAGTCTTCCTTGCAGTGCAGCAGAAGGAGATGACGTTTTAGTATGCGTAACCGTTAACTCAACTTTTGAGACAGACTTGGCCAATGTTCCGTACAAATGGGAAATTACAGATAAAAACGGAAATCCCGTACCGGCTACTTTTTCCGGAAGTGCAAATGCAGCAGAATGAAAAATTGAAAAAATAGAGGCAATAAAAGGAGAAAGTGTTCTCTATGCTGTCTTTAAAATGCCTGACAGCGATGTCAATATAAAGTTTGAGGTAAACAAAGACGGACAAAATCCACAAGAAAAGTATCTGGATAATAACGTTATCGATTCCGGAGAATTAATAAAGGTTGCAAAAAGGATTGAAACTTCAGTGGAGCAATTTGATTTGGATTACAATGTTCTATCGAGAAAGGTGGCATTCCCCCTTGCCGATAATAATGACATTGTAGCGGAATTGATATTGCCGAGATCTGATGCTTCATGGAATGGTAGTAATGCAACCGGAGCACTGAATGTAACAAATGAAGCAGAAAAATTATTCAATAACTTTAATGTAAAAAACAATCCTCCTGTAAATGAGCCGGAGGAGATAATTGTACGAAGACCGGTAATAAATATGACACTTAACAGAAGCTCTTTTGGAGATAATCCGGAAGGTAAGAAATGTTTGAATTGGCCGACTCCATGGGAGCCCTTATCCTTAAATGGAAATATTACTTTTGAGGGTAATGTTGTAAGAAAGTATACATATAAAATAAACAATAGAAATAATCTTCCCGTGGATACTGGTTCAGGTGAAGCTAAAGCATCTTTCAACAGCGGAGTAAAAACAGTAAATGTAAGGGCATTTATATACAACGGCAGTCCCAGCATTGCACCAAAGACCTTCCAAAATACAATTGAAAATAACAATGCCAATTCTTTGGAAAAGAAGCTTCTTTGGGCAAGCGAACCCTATAAATTTGATGTAATTCGCAAAATGTGTCATCTGAATGAAAACGGTTCAGTAGAAAGATGGGTGGATGTACCGGGACAATACCAAAGAATCTTTACACAGCAGAATTCGGCAAAAATCAACTGGTCGATACCGGCAAGCATGGCAGCCAATTATAAGCGAAGCAGGGATGCTGCAAGAAAAATGGATACAAGAAATTCAGAACTCGATAGAGCTGTTTTTGCGTCGGATAAGGCGTTTCAAGACTTGGCTTATCCCATTAAGTCGGGTTACTATTTTAATCCAACGGGCACTTATCAATTTACGGTAGAAACGGTAACTTATAAACCAACCACTGCTGACACAGAAGAGCACAAGAACCTCGTACAGGCGCTTATTAACTCCTTTAGATATGAGTCGAATCTTGTGTACGTAAACAATAAAAATCAGGCAGTGGATATACAAAACCAGTCCGCAACTAAAAAGGGTACTGTTTATACCGCAAGAGCAGCAGCTATCACCGCAGCCGATCCGGTTGGTTTGAATGGTGTAAATTGGCTTCAAATAATAGACAGGAAAGCAGATCCTTCCCGTTACACAAAAACGGTTGAGGAAATCAGACACTCAACCGATGAAGACATTTCGAAAACCCATGAGTTTTGGAGGAATATTTTGGAGGGTTATGAAGAATCGGGAACGCTTTCAAGCTATAATAACTATAAATACCGGGAATACGTTAAACCCGGTCAGACCATGTATAGAATAACAGAAAAGACAACGGTGACAATTATAGTCAATCCGCAAAACATAAAGGCGTACACTCATATTCAGATGGCAGACGGCAAATATTATGTCCGGGCTTATTTTGCCGATTCCGCACTTGCTAATATCAGCAGTGCACTTCCGACATTAAAGAGTGTTCAAATTGATAATATAGAAATATCAGTTGTTGGTTCCAGATATAGTGATATGAATTTTGATGAACGGTAACCATCTGCGATTATAAATGAAGTTCCCCTATATATTGTATCTAGGGGAACTTTATTTATAAATCAATCTGAGGAGGATTTTGAGATGAAAAAGCTTGCTTTGATACTAGTACTGGTTTGTACTTTTGTCACTTTATTTTCTATAGCACCTTCTGCCTTGGAGTTACCTCTTCGTGTAGTGATAAACGGCACAAAATTGGAATTCCCTGATGCCCAGCCTTTTATAGATGCTAATGGTAGAACTCAAACACCTGCAAGATTTATTGGTGAAGCATTGGGTGCAAACGTTACATGGGATGGAGTACAGAAAAAAGCTGTATTTGAATCAGACGGAAATACATTGGTTTTGTACATCGGAAAGAGAGAATATGATGTTAACGACACGAAGAAACAGATGGATACTGAAGCTTTGCTAATTGACGGCAGGACTTTTGTTCCGGCTAGAT
>NZ_DAORXT010000169.1:0-2540 GCF_035371925.1 Acetivibrio sp.
GCCCAATTTGAGCATGTTGAGAAACACCCGCTAAAACTAAAGGCTAATATTGGAGGTAAGATTACCAGTGTAGAAGGATTCTATACAGTAGGCACTGAAATTGCTGTTGTAGCTGAAGCTGACTATGGATATGTATTTAAGAACTGGACTTCATCCGATGGAGGTACTTTTGAGGATGAAAACAGTGCAACTACTACATTTACTATGCCTGATAACGAAACAACTTTAATTGCAAATTTTGAAAGAATCCCGGGAATATATTTTTTCAAGGTTGTTGCAGGTAAAGGTGGAACGGTTAATACAGTAGCAGGCAGTGTTTACTCGGAAGGTGATACAATTGAGTTGGAAGCAACACCCTATAGCGGTTATCGCTTTAATAAATGGACATCATCCGATGGTGGAACATTCGAAGATGCTAAAAGTCCAAAAACAATATTTACAATGCCTGCAAACGACACAACCATAACGGCAAACTTTGAGTCCATCGATAAGGATAGCGGTTCTAAAGGCAGTAGCGGAAAAATTATTGTTACAGATAATACACCTTTGTCAACAGGCGTGTCATGGTCAACTGTTATTAATCAAATTAACAGGGCAAAGGATGGAGAAATTATAACAGTAGATATGGAAAATGAAACGGAACTGCCTTCTGATGTATTGAATGCACTTACAGGAAAGAATGTTACACTTGTTCTGGATATGGGGAAATATACGTGGTCTATAAACGGTAAAAATGTAGCAAACGTTCCATCATATACGACCAATTTCAACCTTAAGATTTATAAAATTGAAGACAGTAATCTTTCGAAATTGGCAAATAACAAAGACATTGTCATATTAGAAGCTTATATCAAGGGTGGTTATCCGTTTACGGCAACAATAAAATGGAACGTGGGAGCAGAGCAAAATAGTAATCGTGTTTACTTAAGTAGATATAATGAATCCAAAAATCATTTGGAATATCTTGAAGAGTTGCGAATAGATGAAAGAAACGACGTAGAATTTGTCTTTGACAGCACTTATAAATACTTGCTTACTGAACAAGCGGTGGGTGTTTTAGAGTTAAAGAGCGATGAAATACCCGGTAATATTGGAGTACCAAATATTATCCAAGCTCCAAAAGATATCCGTGTTACTAAAAAAACAAATACTCAAACGGGCGAAGAATTATATTCCTTTGTGCCTTATCTGATAGAAAACAACAAAGCAATGTTGATTAAATGGAGCAGCATTATTGACAACAGTGTATCGTTCATATCATCAAAGGACGGCTATTATCAATATCGTAGCAATAAAAAGGTATTTGATGATATAAAAGGACACTGGGCAGAAAATGCAATTGTGGCAATAACCTCAAGAGAACTCTTTTCGGGTGTGGGCGAGGGCAAATTTGACCCGAATGGAGGTATGACTAGAGCAATGTTTGCTACTGTATTGGCAAACCTTGAGGGAGCCGATTTGTCCGAGTATAAAACTTCTCCATTTATCGATGTGGATGCCGATTCTTGGTTTGCAGCATCTGTGGCTTGGGCGGATGACAAAGGCATTATGAAAGGTTACGGTGATGGATTGTTTGGTCCAAATGAACTTATTACTCGTGAGCAAATGGCTGTCATACTAAGTAATTATATGAATTATAAAGGTATTACCCTTCCGTTAGTTGACAGTGCTTCTCCTTTTGGTGATGATGAGCAAATAAGTAGTTGGGCTAGAAGCTCGGTAACTAAAATGAAATGTCTGGGGCTTATAAAAGGCGTAGGCAATAATGAATTTGCACCGAAAGATACTGTGACTAGGGCTAGTGTGGCACAATTGTTATTGAACCTTATAAATGCTGTAATAGGCAAATAAAGAGCAATAATGCGAAGAAGCTATTGTGCTAAAAAAAGCATAATAGCTTCTTTTTAGGGGCTTTCGAACGAAGTGAAAGCCGCAAAATCGAAGGGGTTCGATGTCCCTGAGATTTTATTGTAACTTTTATTTTACATCATACATTTTAAGGGTATAATTATTATGAAGAAAAAATTTTGAAAAAACTCAATTTTACGGAACAATTTCTTTGCATTGTGGCATATAATCGGATTTATGTTTACAGTTGTAAAATTGAGCAAATATGGTATACTAGTTACTGAAAAATTGAACCATTAATATAATAAATATAAAGGTATAAATTTAAAAAATTACATTTAATTTTAGAAAATATGATAGAGGAGAGTAATATATGTCAAGTAATGCAATGTATAAATTTTGGCTAGGAAATGAATATTTTGATGAGAAAACCAGGGAAGAACTGCAAAAGATAAAAGACGATCCTAAAGAAATTGAAGATAGATTTTACAAATATCTTGATTTCGGTACCGGAGGACTGAGAGGACTTATTGGGGCAGGTACGAACAGAATGAATATCTATACTGTAAGAAGAGCGAGTCAAGGTTTGGCCGACTTTGTAAACAGTATAGGTGCAGCCGATAGAGGAATTGTCATAGATAGATAGGTATTTGCTTTTTTCATAATATCATATAAAATTCTGTTTTTCACTA
>NZ_DAORXT010000170.1:0-2529 GCF_035371925.1 Acetivibrio sp.
GCCTGGCATCTTCTTTTTCAAAGATCATTTTGTTTCATTACAGGAATGCTCCTGTTATTTTAGATTTATATATTTTGTTTTTGCTTTAAAGGGTTCAAAGGCTGTGCCTCCGCCCTGATAAAACTTTCCGAAAAACTCAATGTACTGCAGCCTGCAAGAGTGAACGTATGCTCCAAGGGCATTTATTGCAAAGTTGAACAAGTGCCCAAAGGCTAAAATAGCGACTACAGCAATTATTTTCAGTATGTTGTTGAAACCGAACATTGTTGCCATCTGGTTGACGATGGATGCAATAACCGAGGTTGCAAGACCGAGAGCAAGTAGTCTTGAGTAAGACAGAACGTCACTCATGAAGCTTACAAGGTCATAAAGGCTTGCAACACCGCCAAAAAGCTTTGCAATAATATTCTTTTTGTCCCTGCCCTGGGTAAGAATCAAAAGAACTGCGCCGATTACCATGAGATATTTGCCCAAAGTTACCAGACTGGTTACTTTTTCGGGATCGACTTTTGGAATGTAGGGGAGTACAAACAGTATAAATCCGGTAAACAATATGTACCAAAACAGTACATCAAAAACCGCATCAAGATATTTTTTATCCTTGATAAAGTTTGCAGCCCGGACTCCAAGACCGACATATATGTGGATGGCACCGAAAAGCAGTGAGTAACTGAGTAGTAATTCAGGGTCTTCCACAGGGTTAAACCACACTGCCGGTATGTTCGGGATACCGAACCAGCTTCCGAAAAGCAGCCCCCAGAACATCGTGGAAATGCCGCAGTAAAGCATGAGCTTCATAAACTTTTTTGTACCTTCTTCAAGTTTAAACGCTTTTAGAATTATACCTGCAAGGATGGTCATTATGGCACCGTAAGCGCCGTCACCCAGCATAAGCCCGAAGAACAGTATAAAAAAGGGAGCCATTATTGCATTTGGGTCAATCTCTTTGGAGTTTGGAACACTGTACATATTGGTTATTGATTCCACAGAACTTGGGATGGCTTTATTGGCGAGCAGTACGGGAAATTCCTCATCATCTTTTGGCTTTATAATTTCTATAAAGCAATCACTGCTTTTTTCAAGGAAGGCTTTCACTTGTTCCGCTGAATTTTCCGGAAGCCAGCCTTCGAGCATGAAAACCTTGTTGGTTTTAAGGAAGTTGGAACGCACGATTTTTCGTTCTCTTTCAATAGCCAAGTGATCGTGAAGAACTTCCAGGTCATCCTTGTATTTTACATAGGAAGCCATCTTATTTTCAATATCCTCAATCTCATTGTCTATATTTTCGATGTTTTCTGAAGCTTGACTGATATTGTGTTGTACTGTTCCTGAGAGTTCTTTAAAAGTTACCTTGGAAAAACTGTACTGCTTTAATACATTCATGGTATCTTCTTCTTTAGAGGTCAGATATACAATAAGAAGATAGCTTTGCTCTTTGTCTTTTCCAAGAACTTCAAAGTAGCTCTCGGGGACTGTGTCGTCAAGGTCCTGCTTTATTTTATCGGTATTTGCCATTTCCGGTACAACACCGATTAAAACCGTGGAAGATGCAGTTGATGTAAGCTCTAAAGGAATGTCTAAAGCTTCCCACGGTTTGAGACTCAAAATCAGGTTTGAGTTTTTGTTTTTTTCCGCTTTCAAGTTTGAAAGCATTTCATCATATTGATTAATCTCATTAATAACAGTCCAGAGCTTATCCTGATTTTGCAAAACCATGTTCAAGTCGCTGATACTAATATCACGTCTGGCTGAAAAGAGAGGTTTTTTGCGTTTGTCGAATTTGTCCAAATAGTCAATAATGGCCGATACCCTGTCAATTTGAGCATCGAGCCTTGAGACGCTTTCGTTGTCTCCATCGACATCTACCAGCTCTTTCCAATCATCAGAAGACATCTTTTCTTTTGAGTCCGTAATCTCAACAACGCCTAATTTCATAAGATTTTCAAGGATGCGCTCTTTCTCTGATTCAAGCCCTATAAGAGAAATTTTGTTCATTTTAACTATTGCCATTGGGGCTCACTATCCTTCCTATGATTATCTCCACTGCCTTGTCCAACTTCTTCCTGGCGTTTGCTTTTATTGCATCGCATTCGGAAGATACTTCGGAGGCGAATTTTTCAATCTCGGCATTTGCCTGTTTTTCAGCTTCCTGAATAATTTTTTTTGCTTCTTTTTCTGCATCTTCCTGAGCCTGTTCAAGAAGCTTGTAAGATTGACTTGTGGCTTCTGATAGAATTTGCTGGGCATCTTCATAGGATTGCTTTTTAATTTGTTCGGCTTCGGCTTCTGATTGCTTAATGGATCTAATGATATCAATCGACACCAAATCACCACCTTTAGTATGTATTTATTTCCCGTCAATTTAAACTTATGCTGGTTTAAAACTTTCTGCCGTACAAGTAGCTTTTCCACTTTAATACAGGATATTAATACACTTACTGGGCATTGGTTCAGATTAGACTCGCCATTGAGACTAATATAATGCTCTCGAAAACTCGTATTGCTTTCGAGGTCTCTATTTCAGGAGCA
>NZ_DAORXT010000171.1:0-2478 GCF_035371925.1 Acetivibrio sp.
TGATTGCCCCAATCCAGATAAAAAATGCAGACGGTCATTTAGTGGACGGATTTACCTTTAAAACCGGCAATACAACCCGGTATTCCAATGAATCCTCTGTAGGCTTCGGTACCTTTAGAAATGGCGGAGCAGTGGGAATCCATTTCAAATATCCGTTAAAATTCACTTTTTATGCAGGTATGGGGCCTAATGACCTGGCGGCAAAATTTGAAACCCTTCCTGCCAGTGTAGTGGAAGGAGATGACGTTTTAGTGGGAGTAATGGTTAAATCTACTTTCGAAACGGATTTGACCAATGTTCCATACAAATGGGAAATCACAGATAAAGATGGAGAGGTTGTACCGGCTACCTTTTCCGGCAATGCCAAAGCCGGAAAAGGAAATATTGAGAAAATAGAGGCATCAAAAGGCGAATGCCTTCTTTATGCTACCTTTAAAATGCCTGACAGCGATGTCAATATAAAGTTTGAAGTGAACAAGGACGGACAAAACCCAGAGGAAGAATACCTGGATAATAATGTTATTGATTCGGGAGAATTAATAAAGGCTGTAAAAATAATTCCTACTTCAAAAGAGCAATTTGATTTGGACTACAATGTTTTATCAAGGAAGGTGGAATTCCCCCTTGCCGATGTAGACATTGTGGCGGAATTGATACTTCCAAACCCTGAGAACAATTCATGGGTAGGAAATGCACGCGGCAAGCTGAATGTAACAACAAATGAGGCCGGGAATTTATTCAGCGATTTCAATGTTAAAAACAACCCGGAAGTAAATGAAGAAGGAACCAGGTTTGTAAGAAGGCCGGATATAAGTATGATCCTTAAAAGAAGTTCCTTTGGGGACAATCCGGATAGTGGAAAATGCTCGGATTGGAAAACACCATGGGAGCCCATGGTAAAAACCGGCATAATATCTTTTGGAGGTGAGGTTGAAAGAAAATATACATACAAAGAATATAATATTACAACGGGCGAAGAGGAAACTGAAACAAAATCAACTAAAGCATCCTTCAACAGCGGGAAAAAAGCAATAACAATAAGAGCTTTTATATATAACGGCAGTTCCCATATTGCACCGAAGACCTTCCAAAATACAATTGAAAACAATGCAGCCAAGCCTTTGGAAAAGAAGATACTGTGGACATCTACCCCCTATAATTTCGATGTTATCCGCTGGATGTATCATATGGACGAAAACGGCAAACTGATTAATCCCACACAGGTAGACGGTCAATACCAAAGAACCTTTACACAGCAAAACAGCGGAACAATCAACTGGTCAGTACCGGCCGGCATGGCTGCCAATTATAAACGAAGCAGGGATGCTGCAAGAAAAGGCGATACAAGAAATTCCGAACTGGACAGGGCTGTTTTTGCATCAGACAAAGTATATCAAAATTTAGCCTATCCCATCCGGTCGGGCTACTACTTTAACCCCACCGGCACCTACCAATTTACCGTAGAGACGGTAACCTATAAACCCACCAATGCTGATACGGAGGAACACAAGAACCTAGTACAGGCACTTATCAACTCCTTCAGATACGAATCGGATCTTGTGTACATAAACAATAAAAACCAAGCAGTGGATATACAAAACCAGCCGGCAACCAAAAAGGGTACCGTTTATACCGCAAGGCCTGCAGCCATTACGGCGGCTGACCCCGTAGGCTTGAACGGGGTAAACTGGCTTAAAGTAATAGACAGAAAGGCCGATCCCTCCCGCTATGTTAAGACGGTGGAGGAAATCAAACACTCTACCGATGTGGACGGTTCAAATACCCATGTATTTTGGAAAAATGTCCTGGAGGGTTATGAAGAATCGGGCACTCTTTCAAGCTTTAACAACTTTAAATACCGTGAATACGTTAAACCCGGTCAGACCATGTATAAAATAACCGAAAAGACAACGGTGACAATTATAGTCAACCCTCAAAACACAAAGGCATACACCCATATACAAATGGAAGATGCCAAATACCGTGTAAGGGCTTATTTTGCCGATACTGCCCTTGCCAATATCAGCAGTGCCCTTCCCACACTAAAGGGTGTTGTCCTGGATAATATAGAAATAACGGTGGTGGGTTCCGGGTATGACGATATGGGCTTTGATGAACAATAATTGTTGCCCGCCAATATATAGGTGCATACTTTTCTTTAACTCTATTTTATGCACATAAAATATAACGACTCTTAGCATGCAAAAGCTCATGGGCATCGAGTCCATGAGCTTTTTGGTAATTTCACTTTGCAAAATCCCACTAACAAAGATCCCCAGGATAATATACTTCCAAAGGAATCTTTTTTATTAGCTAAACAGTCAAATCATTCTCATTTTTAAAAACAATAGCCTGCTTAAATATACTGCCCACTATGATAAAAAAGCATCCTATAACAAAATAGATTAATAAATGTGTTAATTCCGAACCTATCCCTGGGATTAAATCAGTCAATAACATGTAAGCTTTATATTTAAA
>NZ_DAORXT010000172.1:0-2475 GCF_035371925.1 Acetivibrio sp.
TGAGTAAGTCTATAAGCCGGGTTCTGTATTTGATAGTCATCTATCTAGGCTATATATTTCTATATAGCTCAAGCCACCTACCCGGGACTGGCGGGCCACCTTAACGTCCCTCTATGCGGTGTTGCTCCAGGTGGGGTTTACATAGCCGGTAAGTCGCCATACCGCTGGTGAGCTCTTACCTCACCTTTCCACCCTTGCCATGCCAAAGACCGAAAGCAATCAGCTTCAATCTCCGGCAGGCGGTATATCTCTGTTGCACTTTCCTTGAAGTCGCCTTCACCGGGAGTTACCCGGCACCCTGCCCTATGGAGCCCGGACTTTCCTCGTGTACGGCCTTTCGGCACTGTACCCGCGACTATCTGGCTTACTCAATATTCTAAGTTTTCATCGGTAAATATATTATACGCATGAAAGATACAAATGTCAACAAAATTTAAATGGGTCCTCTTCCATATTGCTTTTCATAACCTCAATTTGTGGGAAATTCTCTTTTATCAGCTCAAAAAGCCTGTCGGCAATAATCCTTTCGGTATTAAAGTGCCCGGCATCTATAACGCACATTTCCATTTCCAGCATATCCACTGCATCATGATACTTTACATCTCCTGTAACCAATACATCCGCTTTCGATTTTGCAGCCTCCATCACTTCCCGGTCAAAGCTTCCGCAGAACACAGCCACTTTTTTAATCTCCCGGTTAATGCCGCCAATTACTCTCACGTTTTTTACACCAAGCTTTTCTTTTACAACAGCTACAAACTCTTCAAGACTTTTAGGTATGTCCAAGGCTCCCACATTTCCCATGCCGTACTGCCTGCCTTTTATCTCTAAAGGATAAATGTCATAAGCCACTTCTTCATAAGGATGTGCCTTTACCATGGCTTCTATCGCTTTTTTAAGGTCTTTTTGGCTGACTATAGTCTCCAGTCTGTACTCGTCGACCTTCTCCAAGTTGCCTGTTGTGCCAATATAGGGATTTGTGCCCTCCAACGGTCTAAATGTTCCCGTTCCCGCTGTCATAAAGGAGCAGTCGCTGTAATTGCCTATCCACCCTGCTCCGGCCCGGCTCATAGCATCCCTTACCGAATCCACACTTTCATGGGGAACAAACACAACTATCTTGTAAAGCTTTTCAGCCCTGTAATCCTTAAGATTTGCTATCTTAGTGAGCCCCAAAACCGAAGAAAGATAATCGTTAACTCCGCCACAAGCAACATCCAGATTGGTATGGGCACTGTATACCCCAATGCTGTTTTTTATCAGCCTGTAAATGATACTTCCCTTTGGGTCGTCCTCATTTATTCTTTTTAGCCCTTTAAATATAACAGGATGATGGGAGACAATCAAGTCGGCTTTTTTTGCTATAGCCTCATCCACGATTTTTGAAGTCACATCCAGACATACAAGTATTCTTTCTACGATACTCTCCCTGCTTCCAACAAGTAAGCCGACATTGTCATAATCTTCCGCAAGACTGTTGGGGGCCAGCTCCTCCATGTATTTTATTATCTCCCTTGCTTTAATGCTCATAAAATCACTCCTCTCAAGCTTTTTTATACTCCATAAAAAGCCTTGATATTTCATCCCTAATTCTTATGGTATCCAATCTTTTTTTGGAGTTCTTATCGTTCATTTTCTCCATTTCAAAAATAATTTTATCCAATTGCCGTATTCTTTTTTCAATGAGCTCCGGTAAAAGGGAATCCCTGTTTTCAAAAAGCTTCTCTCCGATATAATAATACGCTTCCTCTTTTGATTTCGCCTTTCCCGTCCACTTTACAGCCATGGCATTATATATTCTGTCTTCCTCTTTTGCAAGCTTCTCGTCAAAAATATCAAAACCGTTCTCGTAAAGCCATTGGCGAATAAGTTCTATGGCATTCATTGGTTGAATAACAAGCGTCCTGGCTTTTTGTGCCTTGGCAAAACCCTTTTCCAATATTTCCTTTATGAGTTGCCCGCCCATTCCCGCAATAATTATAACATCAACTTCGCTATCCTCTATGGGGTCCAACCCGTCCCCTACCCTGGTTTTTATGTATTGTGAAAGACCGTATTCGGCTATATTTTTGTCTGCAAAGCTTATTGGGCCTTTTCTGACATCGCAAGCCAATGCCTTTTGGCATTTTTTATTCATTACAAGATAAATGGGAATATATGCATGATCCGTCCCTATATCGCATACAATATTGCATTTGGGGGTAATGTCGGCAATAAGCTTTAAACGTCCCTTTAACTCCATGCTAGCATCCTTTCGCCATAAAAGTTTGATACCGTACGGTAACAATTATATTAGATTTTTTGCACATAATAAATAGTATAAAAACATTTTTAAAATTTATAAAAGGGGATGTTTTAATGATACAAAGCCGCAGGATGCTAAATACAAGGGACACCGAAAAACCTTTTGAGACTATAACCCTGAATTTTGCAGTTAGAAGAGGGAAAAAGAGCCCATAACCACGCTAAAATAGC
>NZ_DAORXT010000173.1:0-2433 GCF_035371925.1 Acetivibrio sp.
GCCGAGATTATCAAGCTTGGAAGTTTGCCCAGCCTAGAACTTACAATAAATTTATAGACATGCAAGACACCCCAGTATAGAATAATTGCGAATCCAGTGAAGGAACCGCTTAAGAACAGTATTAACACTGACAAGAATTCGACTATGACCATCTTTCGGGTTTTGTTCCAAGTTAGAGCTAGATAGGTCAAGCCTGGAAAAAAACTACACGCGAAATGTGATGCTTCCTTCATGAAACCCTGAATAGACGGTATTCCGCCTCGAAATGCAAGCGCAGAGTATTGACTCGATCCAACTCCAAAAATTCTTGCGGAAACAACTGGTAATACTGGAATATTCAAAACTATTTTTGTAAAAAAATCTATAAAGCCTATCACCATTTGTACAGTAGTAATGAAGAGGATAGCCCTTGATATCAGATTTTCATGTGATACTGAAATATCCCTCGCTATTGTGCCGAGAAAAACAAATAAAACTATCCTGATGACGCGTTCTAAATTATTGGTGGAGAAGGATAACGGTCTCATAACGTTTTCCCCAAAAAACATTGCATCCCAACTTGCTCCGATTGGTACGACCATACTTTGTTGATCTGGATGTATCACTAGAAGATATATGCCAAACAATGTAACAGTTAATAAAAGCAAACCATTGGTAAACGTAGCTAGGTTCACTTTGATGGATCCGATCAAAAGAAATGAAATAAATAGATACAATAACATCAAAAATTCCTCATACTGCAATTCTATGGAACCTATTTTGATAAAGTACCCAGAGTTAACAAGAAGTGCAAAAGCAATAGCATCTAGAAACAAAAACGTCGAGAATTGTAGCATGTCTTTACATCGAATTGATTGGAATAATACTAATAAAAGAACTATAATAGATCCAGGGTTAAGCATCTTTAACGACAACTCCTTTGAACAATTCTCTATTTCTTGGCTCCAAGCAAGGGAATCTATTTAAGCGATAAAAGCAATTCCATAATCGTTCAAGTTGAAGAAAGCATTAATGTATCTGGTGCTCACTTAATTTTTTAAACTACTCCAACTAAATTGCCACTTCCACCTGAAAAATGACTCTTTTCTCAGCTAAAAGGGCTACACATAAATTTCTACTTTGGAATTTAGCCTATCAGAAATGACGCTGATGTACGTAAATATAGCATATTAAATCAAACCAATAATGATATCACGATGTTGCGGGATTTATCTCTGTGCCACTCTTGGCAATTGCTCTAAATTCATCACACTCAACATTATTTTGCACAACTCATCCGCATCAAATGGTTCAAAGAACCAAACATTTTCATAGTCATCTAATATTTCATGTGAAAACGGTGTGTCTGAGGCTATTATGGGCGTTTTATGCAACTTAGCTTCTAACAAAGGCAAACCAAACGTCTCAATGTACGATGGAAATATAAGGACTGACTTTGAATACCATTCATAGACTTCCTCGCGTTTCAAACTTCCTATAAATTCTATTGGTAGGCCATTTTGCCGTGCTGCTTCGTAAAGTTCCAATGCATACTTATTCTCGTGACCATTTATTGTCAAAACAACTCGGTAATCGTCTATTCCAACCTCTTTCAACTTTTTGCATGCTTGAAGTATAATTTTGTGATTCTTATAAGAATTGGGTGATGCTGGGTAGAAAAATGTTCGTAAATTAGTTGCTTCTCCACTAAAGTACTTCCTGACCTCTATATTGAGTTCGGGAGGATCAACTCGAATTTTGCTCGGGTTCACCTTCGCTTTTTGAGAACAAGCTTCCTTCATCCAGTTTGTTTGAACGATTATCTCGTTAGCTTTTCTGATTGATCTTATTATGAGTCGGCCTATTATATTTTGATATGTCCAGTAAAGCCTATTCTCCTTAAAACAGAATTTGTAGTCAACAAACGGAAGTGACTGTTGTACATAAAGCACTTGCTTAAATTTTCTAGCAAATGGTATAGTAACGTTTTGCAGTGACAGAATTTCATCAGGATTTTGTTTCCTTACAATTTGTGGTGCAACAAGACAATCAAACACCACTCTGTGAAACCAGCTTTTCTTGACCCATGGATAATTTAGGACGCGTATGTTCTCAGTTTCGTTGAATTCGGGAGTACTCACAACAAATATCCACTGCACATTTACATCTGCTGATTTGACAGCTTTCTTGTAGTATTCCTCAAGTATAGTTAATGAACCACCTGTTGTGGCAGGTACACAAAATACCATTATTTTCATAAACAACCTTCCTTGGAACTGTCTTATGACAGTGTAGTTAATTGGCAATAAAAGT
Source organism: Acetivibrio sp. (assembly GCF_035371925.1). Classification (NCBI taxonomy): domain Bacteria; kingdom Bacillati; phylum Bacillota; class Clostridia; order Acetivibrionales; family Acetivibrionaceae; genus Acetivibrio; species Acetivibrio sp. The sequence goes on from NZ_DAORXT010000173.1 coordinate 2,293, forward strand.
TACGACAATATATCAGTCTTTGTTCCTACAACAGAATTAATATGCTTTCTCAATGCACGTTCCAAACCACTCTGTTCACATAATTCGTATATGAAATTATTATTCTCAAAACCTTTTCAGATACATTTGGTACGAAATAAT
>NZ_DAORXT010000174.1:0-2413 GCF_035371925.1 Acetivibrio sp.
GTTAGCGTAAAATTACTATAGGGAATTCAAAGGTATAATCTGGAAAAACAATAGAAAAGAAGATGAAATCCTGTTAATATATAATCGCTCAAAAAATACACTAACAAAGGAGATCATCTTCTATGTATAACAGTATACAACATTTTAATGATATTGGCGTTAAAAAAATTGAAAAAATAATAGAAAGTTTTGTGGCAGAGAAAAAGGATTTAGCAGACTTGGTACTCGGCTTGCAGGAAAGCCTGTTTGAACTAGGGAGAAACATTGTAGCAGAAGTTCTGGAAGATATGGACGAATATCTCCGGAACAGTGCCGAACGCAAGAAGAAATACGAGGTTATCAGGAAAGATCCGAACACACTTTTAACGAGCTTTGGTACGGTTACATATAGGCGGACATATTACAAACCCAAGGCAGGCGGTCATCGGAAGTACTTGGTGGATGAACTGGCGGGAATAAAGCCACATGAACGAGTGAGTGCGGATGTAGTAATAAATGCGATTGAAGAAGCGACACAAAGCAGTTACAGGAAGGCTGGGGCAAAAGCTGCCTACGACAGTGAGATAAGCAAACAGGCAGTAATGAATAAAGTACACGAGATAGAAGTTGTGGATGCACCGCTGCCGAAAAAAGAAAAAAGGGCCGTGCGAGTGCTATACATAGAAGCCGATGAAGACCATGTTTCCCTTCAGAATAAGGGTGGGAATGGACGGCGTAAGGCAGGAATGAGCATGCCAAAGCTGGTATATCTACACGAAGGAATTGATGAAGAAAAAAGTACAAAAAAGAGGGCTATGCTAAAGAATGTCCGGTACTTTGGCGGAGATATCAAAAGCGAAGATTTATGGCTTAAAGTGGCCCAGTATATAGATGAACAGTATATTGAGGAGAGGATTGAGACAATATACATTTCAGGAGATGGGGCATCGTGGATCCGGCAGGGGCTTCAATGGATTCCTAAAAGCAGGTTTGTATTAGATAATCACCATATGAATAAATACATACGGAAAGCAACCGCTCACCTGCCAGACGACTGTTGGTACAATGCCTTGCGGGATACGATAGGGATTACGGATAAGAAGAAGACAGCGGAGGTTTTTGACAGAGTACTGAAGCTGACAGAAAGCGAAACAAAGAAAGAGGCTGTACGGGAAGCAAAAAGGTATATACTGAACAACTGGGATGGGATAGAGATTAGGGAAGAAAAAGCTGGTGAAATTGTCGGGTGTAGTGCGGAAGGTCATGTGAGCCATGTATTTTCGGAAAGGCTCAGTAGTCGGCCAAAAGGATGGTCGAAACTCGGTGCTGACCAAATGGCTCGTCTTAGGATATACAAGCAGAACGGTGGGAAAATCTACGATTTGGTAATGGGACAGAAGAAACGGGAGCAAAAGGAGCAAGAAATCAGAGAACAGGAAGAAATGATAAACGGCTTCAGAAGAGGATCAACCAAGTACGAGGACATTACAAACGTGAACCTGACGGTATTGCAGACGGGACACAAAACTGTTCTTTACAGGGCTCTCAGAGGTATTATTGGCATGTGTGGATAAGAAGGGAGGGCGAAGTTTAGAGTAAAATCTTTGCAGGCAAAAAAATATAGTAGGCCTTGAAGAAGGTCTTTCCATAATCACGACATTATGTGGAAAAGCAACGGAGGATTTGCTGCTTTAGCAGACCCCTGAGGCGAAACATTGCGGAGGCAGGTACGCAATAGTACGCCGGCCGCCATGCTACAATGGGAGGTCCGATGGGGGAAAGAGACAAAAGGATTTGCTACTTCCCTTCCCCCATCGGCAGAAGAGACAAGAGCATGGCGGTGGGAGTGTGTCAAGGCACTGTGGAATAAATGGGAGGGGCCCGGCGTAAGCCGGGAAGGAAACCGTTTATGCCGCAAAAGGCCTTGACACACTCCCATAGGCGGACGAAAGTAAGGGGATACATTTGAATATGAAGTTTTGCTTCGAAGACTTTACATGCAAAAATGCGTAGCATTTTTACCTTTTATGAAAAGAGAGAAATACAAATAAATTACCTTATGTACAGACTATAAGGGAAATGAAAAAATTGCCCAAATTAACGGCTCAACACGTTGAAGCGAACCCTTTACAATAACGGGGATACATGTGGTATAATGAGCAAAGTAGTGACTTAAACGCTAAAGCTCAGCTATTTTTATAGGGGGTTACCCAGGCTATAAAAACATCTCCGGGGATGTTTGTTGTAAAGGGCGTTCCTGACTATTAAATATCAGGATGATTCTTTTTTTCTTTTCCCTACAGTAAACTGACGCTATCAATTTAGTTGCAATAGTTGCAATATATATTAAAATATTGTACAATATAAATGAAAGTTAAATATTGTTATTGATGTGTGGAGAATTGGAGCCACATCAAAATTAAGGCATATGCCT
>NZ_DAORXT010000175.1:0-2397 GCF_035371925.1 Acetivibrio sp.
ATGACCCGGACAAGCTGGTAATCATCATAATGCAGCTGGTCAGGCTCTACCGCAACGGCGAGATAGCCCGCATGTCAAAGCGCACCGGACGGGCGGTGACCCTGGCTGACATTGTAGAAGAGGTAGGCAGGGATGCTGCGCGCTTCTTCTTTAACCTGCGAAGTGCCGATACACATTTGGACTTTGACCTGGATTTGGCAATAAAGCAATCGGATGACAATCCAGTGTATTACGTCCAGTATGCCCATGCCCGCATCTGCAGCATACTGAGACAGGCCCAAGAGCAGGGAATAGAGCTGCCCGACATCGATGGCATGACAATGGAAGAATTTCAAAAATATGCAAATATGCTGCTGGAAGAGTCGGAACTGGAGCTGATTAAAAAACTGGCAGATTTTCCCGGTGAAATAAAGCTTGCTGCCGACAATCTGGCCCCGTACCGCATTACCGTGTACTCGCAGGAGCTGGCAGCCATCTTTCATTCCTTTTACAACAAGTGCCGGGTCCTTACGGATGACGAGAATCTGACAGCAGCAAGGCTCTTGCTTGTAATGGCTACCCGACAGGTGTTAAGAAATGCCCTTTCTATTTTGGGAATTTCAGCACCCGAACGCATGTAGTCCTTCCAGGAATTACATTACAATAAATGGATAAAATATCCGTATAAAGAAGGAATTTGAACTTTTGACGAGAATATATTATTGTTAGATGCTTTATTTTAGAAAATAGGGATAAAGGGAAAAAGCATATAGAAAAGAAAGACCCTATAGAACTTGAGCAAAGAAGGGTTCAAACCCTGAAGAAAGACCAACTATTAAAAGTCAAATAAAATATGTAAAAAAACTATAAATGAGATCCAACTAAAAACAGGCATCACAAAAAGGCTTGTATTATTACAAACCTGAAACAATATATAATTACATGGAATTAAGCTTTGGGCACATAAGGTTGGTTATTCTTTAGGACAGCATAAATGATATTACACATTTTTCTAGAAACTGCACCAACACAGGTAAGATGATGTTTACCTTCTGCCCGCTTTTTCTGATAGAAAGCGCTTAATACAGGGTCTTTAAAAGAAGCAATCAAGGCAGCCTGAAAAATGGCTTTACGTAAATATGGTGAACCGCGTTTGCTCATAACATTATGTGTAGATTCGTATTCACCGGATTTACTAACTGAAGCATCAATACCTGCAAATGCTACCAGTTTTCTGGGGCTGCTAAACTTAGATATGTCACCGATTTCACCGATAATCGTAGCGCCAGTGACGTTTCCAATACCAGTTATGGTTGTTATGGGAGAGCCTAGTTTCTCCATCAGACGGCTGATTTCGCGTTCTGTATCCTTTACTTGCTGTTCAATAAAAGAAATCTGCTCAATTAAAGCCCTTAGTTGAAAGGAAAAACTGTCTTTGGCAAAGGTGATGCCAAAAGAATTAGAAGCAGCAGATTTAAGTTGCTTTGCTTTCTCAGCACCAACCTTTTGGCGACTTAGCTGTGTAAGCAGTTGTGCCAAAGCATCTGCTGAAACGGATTCAAAATCAATTGGTGAAGAAAACTGGCATAGAATCTCCTTTGAGGTCTTACCAAAAATGTTTGAAAATATGTATTGATATTCAGGAAACACCTGATCAAGGACACAGACCACCTTGCGCTTTAAATCACTGATAGACTCCACCAGATAGGAACGGAAACGGGTCAAGTTACGGAGGGAAAAAATATCCTCGTCAGAAAGGCGGGTTTCCACAAACTGTCCGTAGCGGATTAAATCAGCAATGAGGATAGAATCAATGATGTCGTTCTTGCGTTTTCTAATCTCAACACCTTTGCGCCAGCCATCGGTCTGTATGGGGTTAATAACATGAATCAGGAAACCTTTACCATAGAGAAATGAGTAAACAGAAAGCCAATAATGGCCAGTAGCTTCCATGCCAATCTCAAAATCGGCAGTGTTGGAAGAATAAGAGGAAAGCTTAGATAAGAGAGCGTCTGCACCATCAGAAGTGTTTGAAAAAGAAAAAGCCTTAAAAATTATCTTCCCACTGTCATCCATCATAGAAGCTACATGATTATTTTTTCCAATATCAATACCAACAAAAAACATAAAGACACCTCAAACAAATTATTTTAGATTGGGAGTCCACTCATCTAATAAGCGTCACTACCTTGTGTTAAATACGGAGAGAAGCCAAACTGGCAACCAACATCCAACTCATACGCGAACTGCTTATTAGAGAGAGGTATCAGTCTTTCAAGTACGAGCATAAAAGCTCAAGGAGGCAACGATAATTCTCTCAATCTAATAAGACAATTATCTCCTGACAGATAGAAGATGTAAAGAATAGGTTTATAGGTTTTCCTAATAAATAACCTAAATACATTATACAAGGAGGCA
>NZ_DAORXT010000176.1:0-2369 GCF_035371925.1 Acetivibrio sp.
GGTGGCCTATTTTTTTACCGGTATGTGGTACAATTTTAGAATAGCATTAACATATTGCTCGATTCCAATCATTATTGATTTCCTCCTTTGGTTTTGTTATTAAGGCCGAACATCTATAACGGTACAAGCATAGGCATCACCTCCTTGTTAGGAGTCTATAAATTAAACATTATAAAATAAAAACACCCATTTGGGTGTTCTTGATAAAGTATGTCAATATTGTCATTAATTTTAATTTTACAATTATGCTACTAACAGAAATTTATTTCTTATTTTTCTGTACTTAATAAACTAATTTTTCCAATCGGTACCATCGGATTACGTAATTAGTAGCTTAATATTCAACAATAAGCTATTCCGATTTCAATATTTTCGCTATAATACCATCAATGCAATCGTCTTCATCAAGGCAAAACACATTCTTCGCTCTGCGTTCCTGCTTGCCTTTTCCCCACCACTTTTTTTCTCCATTCAAAAGAGAATTGAAGAAATCAATGGCATATCGTCGTTTAAGAATATCATGCTGTTTCTGATTGTAGTAATTGCATAAGCAACTATAGCAAGCAGTATCAGCTTCTTCACCACCACATGTGCATCCGTTTACAACTTGGGCTCCTGCTTCTAGCATGCCTATAAAAGTCGATATATCTCTCAACTGTCTAACATATCCGGCTCCACCAGGAGTATTATCAAACAAAACAAAACTATAGTTACCTATGTCTGAAAATTCATTGTTACGGAACCAATGCAAACATCCTGACAATTCATTTCTATCTATACTTAGATGTCTGCAAAGTCCCTCAAGAAGCGAGTAGAGTACAGTCCATGCGACATCGATTTCTGTAATATTTTCTGAAACGAACTTCAATAGTACAACATCCGTTTGAAATTCGTGTCCAAGAGAATATGGGTAAAGTATTTTGTTGCTGCAACGATAACCGTCTGGCTTGTAATGGGCATACTCCTTAGCTAAATCAGCATCATTATCGTATAACTTACCATATCCACAGACCTTACAAATATAAAAATTAGAAGTATTCAGAACAGCAAGCTCATCCATTTTACTGGTTCCGATAATAACTTTTTTTCCGCAAACTGAGTATGTATTCGACTCAATCCGAGTACCATCTCCTATGTATGATATTGAACCCTTATATGTGCGTTCCGGCTTTTCTGTTCCTGCATCTTCTGGCTCTCCGTTTTCCATGATAAAGCCGAATTTAGGTATAACATACTTTTTTATCTTCTTTGGTAAACTATGCCCACACTGCTTGCATTCTTTAGGAATATCTTCAACCCAAATAACTCTAATTAATGTATGACAATTTTTACATATAACATACTTATATTCCGGCCATGCAAATCCGCTAAGAACACGAACATACCGGCTAGTAATCAGCTTACCGTCTGCAACAACCTCTGACTCTGGTGCATATTCTGATATTGCTGTAAAAAGGTCCCTGTCCAAACACAATGAATCTAATATTCCACCTTTTCCAAAACTCATCAATTCCACTGTATCAACAGGAAACCCGTATTTAGGAATTATATTGTTACGAGATAAAAATTCAATTATCTCTTGTTTTCTAATTGTATTAATAGAATTACCAATATCCCTTATCTTCCTGCTCAATTCACGATCTTCCTTGGAACCGGGTTCAACCTTCTTTTGTCTTTCAGTACAGTCTATTCTGGCTTTTTCAAGCTCCTCTATATCAGAAGCATACCTTTTCATTGCTATAACAAATACTCCAGGATTATTAGGATCATTAAGAAACAATTTACTGGTCCAGCCGTAAGTGTTAATTTCATAATGCTTCTGCAACTCAGGACTTAAAACATTGCATAAATACTCTTTAAGATCTTCAGGATGAGATTCAAGATATTTTTTTAATGCATTTACTCCATCCGCATCAAAAAATTCACCGATTGTCCTTTTGTATAGTTCCCGATACTTTCTCCAAAAGAAAGAGAATGCCGATGCAAAAATATGACGCAAAGCAATTTTCTCATTATCTACATTAAATGAAGGTGGTTGGATGGTTCCCTTAATCATAGATACAGGATCTTTAAAATAGTTCTGATCGTGTGAGCTATTAGGGCAGTATGTCAGAGAATACGCTGCAGACCTTGAACTTCTGCCTGCCCGACCTGCTCTTTGTGCATAGTTAGCCGGGGAAGGAGGCATATTACGCATAAATACAGTTTCAAGGGTACCAACATCAACACCCATTTCAAAGGTAGTTGAGCAACTCAGTACATTAATTCGTTTTTTCTTAAAATCGTTTTGATAAGAATATGCTTGTTGACTGCCTAACTGAGCGGTATGCTCCTTAACAAGCAAGTCGTTAATGTTCAGATTGTGATAG
>NZ_DAORXT010000177.1:0-1995 GCF_035371925.1 Acetivibrio sp.
GTATGAATTCGAAAAGTAGCATGGAAATCGTGTAGGATGCTGAAATTTAGCGACAAAAGGGATTGAACCCAATAATAACCATGTACTGAGCCTTGAAAAACGAATATGCTGCGGACATGAAGAAAAAAAGAGCATGGCAAAGCCAACCCATTGTATTAGGGTGTTTAAAATCTTCAAAAAGACATCTTAAGCATTCAGTATATCAAGCAACTTTACCGGACTACTCTTCAAGTAAAGAAAGAATACTGAAGCGGGTGTGCTTAATCCAGGCATCCAAATGGACATTAACAGCAGCCATGGTAGCCCGCATAAAACGCTCTCTTGAACTACGGCAGTTTCCGGCTTCAATATCGTAGTCTTTAAAAAGCCTTTTATGACTACGTTCCACAGTAGTCCGACGTTTCATCATTTCCTTGAAGGCGTCTGAACTGCGTGAGACCGGAGGGAATAACCTGGGGTCGTAGTCCGGTTTTATGTATACAGTCCTTCCATAAGTGTTGTAAGTACAACTACAAGGCTTTTCAATGCCGTGATAGTCAAACCAGCACCTGTGCTTTACTCCTTTGGGGAATGAATATCCGCAATTTTGATAGGGTATACCGCCCATACAAATAGGGTTACCGTTATCATCAAAGCATAAAACTCCATGCGGCAGGTTCTTATCCGGATACTTCACATTGGAGTCAAGAGGGATAAAAGGGAACATTGAAAAATGTTGCAAAAGCTGGTAAGTAGGATAATTATCCATGGCACCGTCCGCAATATAGTTTTTAAAACAGATGTTGGGATAAAGCTTTCGGACTTCATCCATGGCGAAAACGGCAATAATGCTGTCATGCCTTTGTGCTTGAGCTTTGCGGAGATAAATAGGCAGGTCGTAATGGCTGTCCGAAGCGGTAGTGAGAAAGAGTGTATCCCCGTAGAACCATTGCTCGCGGTAACTGTCCCATCCCCAGGTGGCATCGGGGTCGGAATAACGTCTGGGGCATTTGCAGTCAAAGATGCCCCTGGACTTGCAGTCGCAGACTTTGACACCATAGTGGCTGGCACCTGAATAATAGGGAGTACCGTCATTAGCGATGGAAAAGTTTTTAGGGTCACCGAGAATACCCATTTCGAGGGAATAATCGACAACGCAGCGGGCCAGGAACTTCTGCAATACTATCTCAGGGCGATGCTGAGGAAGTTTATCCCGGATTGCAAGAGAGGCAAACTTTTTAACAACACCGTTGTGTTTAGGGAGGACATATTTCTTACCGGCCTTAAGCTTCTTGCGGGGTTTGGAGTAGAAACTGCGAAGCTTTTTCTTCCTGGCAATATGTACTTCATGGGACGCCTGCCAAAGGCGTTTGGTCAAATCGTAATAGGAGCTGAATGCAGGTGCTTCGCCGAATTTGAACCCGCAGATAGCACAAAGCAGCCTGTCACTTGCGACCTTGGCAGCCCATTTGGGAATATCATGCTCACCTTGGTCAAGCATCAGGATCAAAGACCGAATAATACCCTGCTGATTCTTTGCGGGACGGCCGGTATTAGAATAAAGTGGTTTGATGATAGGGTAAAGATTATCGAGGTTGAGAAGGTAGAGTTTAGAAATAGATTCTGCCAACTCAACCACCCTTTCCCTATCGGTCTGGTAGAAAAGCAAAAGGTGTAAGATAAGATTTTTTTGGTACTCCTCATGAGAGGGCCAATCACGCAGCATATACAAAACCTCCATAACCAAAGATATGGCAATAATTACCATCCACTTCAATTATGGGGTGAACAAATGTTTGTCAAGGCAGAACAGAACCATATATGGTTAATATTAGGTTAAATACTAAAAAATATTTGGTTTAAACCGACTTTGGGGTTTAATAGCCGTGGTAATTTATCCCACGGTGAATTGGAAAATATATTGGAATTTAATGGAGAATATTGGAGGTAAAGCAGAAAATGCTTGGCCTCAAATATAGAATTTCGAAGCTCTACGAGTTTTCGAATTCATACAAT
>NZ_DAORXT010000178.1:0-1971 GCF_035371925.1 Acetivibrio sp.
CAACAAGGGTGCCGAGGTGAAGCATAACATCAAAGGCAACATCAGCCTCTTCAATTCCAAAAATCTGCTGAACAATAGCCAGATGTCCCGAACTGCTGATGGGCAAAAATTCGGTCAGTCCCTGCAATATGCCCAGCAGTATTGCCTCAATTATTTTCAAAAACACCGCCTCCTTAATTATCATGAATGTAAATATTATACCACCATTCCAAAAAGAAGGCCATACATTGTTTTGGCACCGAACCCATAATATATAATAATTCTAAATTGCAATAATAAATGCAACACTTTTTTGACAGGAAAGTATGATATAGATATCCAAATTTTTACTGTTTAATCTGTAAAACCTTACGGTGTCATGGGAAGGGTGGAGATTTTCGAGCGTTAGCGAGAAAATACTACCCGACCTTGACACCGGACATAAAATGATATAATTGTTCCCAGGCCTTTTGGCATGCCTGGCCAAAAGGCCTTAACTATAATCATCATTACCTTTTGCTTCTTAAAATATCTGTTATATTATCAACCTACCTGGACATGCTGTTCTCCTGGTTCTTTGCCTTTTTCTTTGTATATCTTCAATAACTCCTCATAAAAATATTCTTCTGCTGTCCTATAACTCAGTATTTTCCTCGGGTATTGATTTATCCACCTCTCTATATCCTTGACCTCTGATAGCGATATACCTCTTATTGCTTTACCCTTAGGAATAAAACGCCTTATAATCCCGTTTTGCCTCTCGTTGCTTGCCCTTTCCCACGACGAGTAAGGATGGGCAAAATAGGCTTCACTCCTTAGACTTCCTAAAATACTCGATAATTCACTGAATTCCGAACCATTGTCGGCTGTTACGCTGCGAAATACTTCCCCAAATAATTCCCCATAGCTGTTTTTAAGTTCCATAAACACTCTCTTTACTGCTTCACTATCCTTCGAATCCAGCAGGAATATGAGCTCATACCTGGTTTTCCTCTCTGTCATTGTCAAAAGAACCGCATCATTAGAACGTTTGCCTACTACAGTATCTATTTCCCAGTGCCCAAACTCTTCTCGTGTCTCCACTTCCTTTGGCCTTAAATCTATACTTTTACCCATGATACGTTTGGCTTCTCTTCGTTTCGTCTTATCACCAGGTTTTAACCTGGGTTTAAGCAGCAAATCAATATTGCGTACTTTGAGTAATCCCCTATCTATATAGTTATACAGGGTTTTAGTACAAACCATGGGCTTGTTTTCCCAATCGGCATCTTTTTTACAATAACCGACTATACTATCTGGAGACCATGGTTTTTTCTCAAGCATCTTTTCCTCCGCAAATCTAATAAAGTCCTTAACGAATGAGAGTTTAAGTTTAGCACCACAATTTTTCCGCTTCTTTTCATATATTGCCTGTCCCGCTTCGGGGAAGTATGCTTCGTAAGCAGACAAATCAGATTTAAGCTGAGTAACAGTACCACGTTTAATTTCCCTGCTTATAGTACTTGGAGCTCGACCCAGCTGCTTTGCTATATAGCGCATACTTTTACCTTCTTTATGTAAAGCAGCAATTTTCCCTCTTTCGATCTCATCTAAATGTTTAAATGAACGGTATTTCGTGGTACAATTATATTGAGCCATAGTGGGACCCCCTGTATGTTTAGTGTTTTTGGGATATCTATATCATACAGGATTTCTCACTATGGTTCTATAATTTTTTTGGTGTTGCATTTAATTTTACAACGAACCAAAAGGAAACAAATATAAATTTTATAGTTGACAAGGCGTACTCTGTATGTTAGAATATCAAGTTTATTGACATAACAGTGAATTTGTGGTATAGTAGATACGGTAGATTATTTGTCAGAGGAGGCATTCCCGTGGAGTTTCAAGTGGGTGATAAGGTAGTTTATCCAATGCATGGAGCCGGAGTGGTTGAGAGCATTGAAGAAAAGGAAATACTGGGCAAGAAACAGGAATATTATGTCCTGAATT
>NZ_DAORXT010000179.1:0-1827 GCF_035371925.1 Acetivibrio sp.
TAGAATCCTTTTTGCTCAACCGGAAAGCGAATTCCGTGCGGTACAGAAGGAAAGAACCAAAAAACTTAGCGTAGGTAGTGTTCCTAATGCTGCGTATAAAATTTCATGGATGCCCGATATGCGGAAATGTGGTCCTCGGAACCGGTGAAGCCATAATCAACTGCCATGGAATAGTGCTCCCTGATCTGGATGCAGAGATACCTGATGATGAACACCGCATGACGATTGAAAAGATTGAAGATGAGTATTATGTTGAAATTGCCATGATATGAGCAGAAAGCATTATATTTCCTTTATTGCTGCTTGCTCCCTTCACTCCGGAGAGTCCTTTGGGGATTACCAGCCGTTCCTGCGACAGATCACCGTAGGGTCAATATTCTTTAAGTCCGGTGAACAGGTTCTTGCCATTACCCCGGCCAGTTCCTCGGTCATTTTAACCGCGGCAGTAGCATCCATAATCATAACCGCGCCTATCGGAGCACTGCTTATTGACAGAACATATAAGAAACTCCTGTCAAAATAACGTAAGGTATGAAAATGGGCCCAGGACATCAAACCGAGCGGCTCGTGCCATGTCGAGTGCGTGGTATTGATTACAAAGCTGTAAGTATTTATTTAAGAGGGTTTCCAGAATTACATCTAAGTTGTCTACTCAACCTAAGGGGCTAAAATACGTACACGGAAACATATCGAAGAGGTATTTTGGGGGGGAATTTGAACCCAAAATAGGAAGAGTTGAGTTGACAGAATAGATAACGGGAATTTTTGATAGGGTTGAGGAGACAGAATGGATGATAAACTTAGTTCCATACTGAGGCCTGAATTCAATTGATGTGACTTCTTCTTGTAGAATTAAAATCAGAATTAGAGGTTGATAACAATCTATTAAGATTATGAGAATGAAAGTACTGTCCTAATTAAGGATAGTGTTTTTTCATTTTTTACACTTTATTTTTCGAAGGAATTCCTTTACATATGAAGAATAATTCGATATAATTAAAGCAATAATAAAAATAGACTTCATAACATGAGAAAATAACTTTATAATTAAAGAAATTATAGCGCAAATTAAAGAGGTATCTGTAATGGTAGGATATACTCAACTCGTAAAACTAAACACCTTTAGAATGGATGATGTATACAAGCTTGTTGGGAACAAAAAGACTGCATCTTCCCTTGTTCTTCGTTTGTCAAAAAAAGGTTTGGTGAAGAAAATCAGAAATAATTTATATACATGTATCAATGTAGCCGATGGGCAGCCTGTGGCAACTAAATACCACATAGCTTGTGCCATCAATAATACTGCTTATCTTTCGCATCATTCAGCTTTTGAATATATGGGTATATCAAATCAGGTGTTTTATGAGATTTATGTTTCTTCTGAAAGCCGCTTCGATGATTTTGAATTCAATGGAATAACCTATAAATACGTTTCATCGAAACTATCAAGTGGAGTTATAAAGCCTAGAAATACACAAGGAATTCGGGTCACCACACTGGAACGTACAGTAGTTGACAGTATAAAAGACTTCGAAAAAGTCGGAGGTCTTGAAGAACTGCTGAATTGCATAGAATCTATACCATACTTGAGCGAAAATGAATTAATCAAGTATTTGGATGCATATAATCTGCAGTTTTTATATCAGAAGACTGGTTTTCTAATGGAACATTATAAAGACCAATTCCAGCTATCTGATGAATTTATATCCTATTGCAGGAATAAAATCGGGAAAAGCACACGTTATCTGACGAAGGATAGTACAAAGTATTTGAATGAATGGAGATTAGTGGTTCCGGAATATCTTTTTCAAATAACTGAGCAGGGAG
>NZ_DAORXT010000180.1:0-1777 GCF_035371925.1 Acetivibrio sp.
TGTTTCTACGGACAGCGAGGAGCAGGCAACCAGTTATGAAGCGCAAATTGAGCATTATACAAATTACATTAAAAGCAATCCAGAATGGGAATTGGCAGGGATTTTTGCGGATGATGGTATCACAGGTACAAATACCAAAAAGCGTGAAGAGTTCAACCGCATGATTGAGGAATGTATGGCAGGAAAAATAGACATGATCATTACAAAATCCATCAGCCGATTTGCCAGAAACACGTTAGACTGCCTTAAATACATCCGTCAGTTAAAAGATAAAAACATCGCTGTATTCTTTGAAAAAGAAAATATCAACACCATGGATTCCAAGGGTGAAATTATGCTGACTATTATGGCTTCCCTTGCCCAACAGGAAAGCCAATCCTTAAGTCAGAACGTTAAGCTGGGCATTCAGTATCGATATCAACAAGGTGAAGTCCAGGTCAACCATAAGCGTTTCCTTGGATACACCAAGGATGAAAACAAGCAACTAGTCATCGACCCCGAGGGTGCAGAGGTTGTTAAACGGATTTATAGAGAGTACCTTGAAGGAGCTAGTCTTTTACAAATATCAAGAGGACTAGAAGCAGACGGTATTCTTACAGCGGCAGGCAAAGCCAAATGGAGACCAGAAACACTAAAAAAGATATTGCAGAATGAAAAGTACATCGGTGATGCCCTTCTACAAAAGACATATACGGTTGATTTCCTTTCTAAAAAGCGGGTCAAGAATAACGGCATCGTTCCCCAGTATTATGTAGAAAACAGCCATGAGCCGATTATTCCAAGGGAGCTTTTTATGCAAGTTCAAGAAGAGATGGTTCGAAGAGCAAATCTTCGTGGCCGCAAAGGCGGTAAAAAGCGAGTCTATAGCAGCAAGTATGCTTTATCGAGTATTGTTTACTGCGGACACTGCGGCGATATTTACCGACGGGTACATTGGAATAACAGAGGCTACAAGTCTATTGTTTGGAGATGTGTTAGCCGATTGGAGGAAAAAGGGTCTGAATGCACTGCTCCTACCATAAACGAGGAAACATTGCAGACAGCAGTGGTCAAGGCTATTAACGAGCTTTTGGCTAACAAAGAACCCTTCCTCTCAACCTTGCAGAAAAACATAGCTACTGTATTTAATGAAGAAAATGATAATGCCACCGATGATATTGATGGCAAATTGGAAGAATTACAACAACAGCTTCTTATACAAGCAAAGTCCAAGAATGACTATGAAGATGTGGCTGATGAAATTTACCGCCTTCGAGAATTGAAGCAAAATGCACTTGCAGAGAATGCAGAGCGTGAAGGAAAAAGGCAACGAATCGCTGAAATGACTGATTTCTTAAATGAACAATCCTGCGAGTTGGAGGAATATGATGAGCAATTAGTAAGGCGGCTTATTGAAAAAGTTACGGTATTTGATGATAAGCTCACTGTTGAATTTAAATCAGGTGTTGAAATAGATATTGAGATATAGGATATCAGAAATGGCGACCAATTGAGAGGTGTTACTTCCTTGATTGGTGGCTTTTCTTATTTACGGATTGACTTTGACTGTGAATATACGTATAATAATATCAACAATGTTGTTGATATTATTATTAATAAGGAGTGGACAACATGATTGATGTAAATGAGCTATTGGAAGAAGCTATTAGAGAAACTGAAAATCTAAATGATGGCGAAGTTTTTCTTGTTAAAGATTTATTCAAGGGATATGTGTGGAATAGGATACCCAGAAAGGATCGACTTCTGCTTGGAACGTTATTTTTAAACCATGTTAGCA
>NZ_DAORXT010000181.1:0-1660 GCF_035371925.1 Acetivibrio sp.
CCGAAGCTATACACAGTTCTGTTCACTTAGATTTTACATTGGCCAGGGTGTATTGGCCCGTATTAAAAGACTGAAGAGGTTGAAGAGCCAATTGAGAAAAACGAGAGCAGAAATAATAAATACGATTTTAGAAACGGTGCAAGCATGGAGGTTATTTATTGTTTAGCAGTAAAAAACATTATTATTATAAAGAAAAACTTAGTATACTTGGGATAAAGCCAAATAATTCGTTGAGGTTAGTCTAAAAATGTAATTTTAAAGATTTTTGCAATATCGCAATAAATATAGTTTTGGGAATTAAGCATTTTGTAGGCTCTAAAATGGTTTTACTGCTCACGAAGTTTAAAGAAAAATCTAAAAAAACTTGATGAATTTTATTA
The DNA here is from genome assembly GCF_035371925.1 of Acetivibrio sp. Taxonomy (NCBI): domain Bacteria; kingdom Bacillati; phylum Bacillota; class Clostridia; order Acetivibrionales; family Acetivibrionaceae; genus Acetivibrio; species Acetivibrio sp. Next base: position 381 of record NZ_DAORXT010000181.1, read on the forward strand.
TACATTGTGCTATAATTAAAGAGAGGGAGGGATTTGTTTCGTGAGAAAGCCTCATCAAATATGGGCTTTAGTGAGTCCAGCAATGCATAAGAAACTAAAGGAATATGCAGTTGAAAACCAAATAGCTTCTACCCGTGCCAAGATGATTATGTATATACTTTATAATTTCCATCCCGACCAGCTATTGGAAGACTATACTTTTCAATCGAGGGTAGGAAAAATGGTTAATATAAAAGTTTCCGATGTAGAGCTTGAGTATATCAAAAACCTTGCACAACGCTACAATGTAACTATTAGTCGCTTGCTGAGAAATATGGTTTATACTTATTTCCGTGTTATGGAGAAGAAAGAACAAAAAACTAATTTTATTAAAACAAAATAACATTTAGGGGAGTGAAAAAGGAAATGGGTCAGAATAACGATGGAGTGTTAAACTTTGCTTCAACCCTTTGGGCAGCAGCCGATAGATTGCGAAATAATATGGAACCGTCGGAATATAAACATATTGTCCTTGGACTTATATTTTTAAAATATATTTCCGATGCATTTAAATTTCGACAAGAGGAGTTGGAGTATTTAATAAAAGATCCTAAAAACGAAGAATATTATTGCGGCTCTGAAGAAGAAGCGCAACTTATTTTGGAAGACAAAGATGAATACATGGCTGCTAATGTATTCTATGTTCCTCCTGAGGCAAGATATGAGTATATTATGGCAAATGCTCGGCGAAGCGATATAGGAAAACTTATTGATGACGCTATGGATTTGATTGAGAAAGAGAATCCAAAGCAGCTACGAGGTGTTCTTCCAAAGGTATACACCAAAGCGCCTTTAGATCCGCACACTCTTGGTGAAATTGTCAATTTAATTGGTAGCATTAATTTTGGTAAAAATGAGGAATTGGATGTTTTAGGGAGAGTTTATGAGTATTTTCTTTCCGAATTTGCCAGAAAAGAGGGCAAGAGAGGTGGCGAGTTCTTCACACCCTCAAGTGTTGTCAAACTTCTTGTTGAAATGATTCAGCCTCTTCATGGCAGGGTTTTTGACCCATGCTGCGGTTCTGGAGGCATGTTTGTCCAGAGCATACGCTTTGTAGAGGCTCATGCAGGCAAGAAAGGAGATATTTCAATCTATGGACAGGAGTCCAATCCAACCACTTATAGGCTGTGTAAAATGAATCTTGCAATAAGGGGCATTGAGGCGGATATAAGGCTGGGGAATTCCTTCACAGATGACCAATTTAAGGATTTGAGAGCAGATTATATATTAGCAAATCCGCC
>NZ_DAORXT010000182.1:0-1630 GCF_035371925.1 Acetivibrio sp.
CGCAAAAACCACAAATTGTACGAGAAAAATGTGTCAAGTAATATTGACAATATCAGACTGCAGTTATCAAACCAGACCGTGTAGAACCTTTAATAAACAGAAACTACAAAGAAATGGCCTTACACTATAGAACGACCATTGTACCTGCCAGAGTAAGTAAACCAAAAGATAAAGCTTCAGATGAAAACATGGTAGGTAATGTTTCGAGAAGAATAATCGCAGCACTTAGAAATAGACAGTTTTTTAGCATATATGAAATAAACCGGGCAATTTCAGAGGAACTTGAGAAGTTTATCAACAGACCTTTTCAGAAAATGGAGGGTAACAGGAAGACAGCTTTTGAAAAAATAGATAAACCTTGTTTGCAGCCATTGCCGGCAACAAAATATGAGTATTGCGACTGGGTAGAAACAAAAGTTGCATTTAATTATCATGTTGAATATAAAGGGTTTTTCTACAGCGTTCATTACTCCTATGCAAATCACAAATGTTGGATTAGGGCATCCTCAAGAACTATAGAAGTATATATAGGAAACGAGAGAATAGCGGTACACACCAGGAATTATGACAAATTTAATCGGTATAAAACATTAGAGGAACATATGCCCGAAGAGCATAAAGCAATTTATGCATGGAATTCTGAACGTTTTCTATCCTGGGCAGAAAAAACCGGTCCTTATACCCGGGAATTAATCAAAAAAATTCTTGAAAGCAGTGATTATCCTGTTCAGGGTTATCGAGCTTGTATGGGCATTATGAGACTTGCTAAAAGTCATTCAGCCGAAATAATGGAAACTGCCAGTAAAGAGGCTATAGATAAAAATGTTTTCTCATTCAAATATTTTAATATTATCCTTAAGCAAGTTGTTAACAATTCCTCAAAGAGGCAGGATGAAACAATTATTCAGCATGAAAATGTAAGAGGAAGTAGTGCTTACTCAGGAGGTGGTATATATGTTAATTAACCCAACTATAGAAAAATTAAGAGATATGAAACTTAAAGTTATGGCTCAACTACTGAGTGATTCAGATCCGGCTTTAAGAGAGTTGTCTTTCGAGGAGAGGCTCGGTATTATGGTTGAAAAAGAATGGGAGTCAAGAAAAAACTCAAGAATCAAAAGATATATACATAAAGCATCTTTTAGTATTAATGCATGCATTGAGGATATAGACTATACTTCGGACCGGAAGATTGATAAAAAGACTCTGCAAACTCTTTCTACCTGTACCTACATTATTCAGAAATTAAATATAGTGATTACAGGAAAAACCGGAAGCGGAAAGACATTTCTGGCATGTGCATTTGGTAACAGTGCTTGCCGTCATGGTTATACCGTTAAATACTACCGTATCCCGGAACTTTTGCTTGAAATACAAGACGCGAAAAACGAAAATAGATATAGCAAGTTTATGAGCCAACTTCAAAATGTAAAGCTTTTGATTTTAGACGATATAGGATTAAAATCATACACCTTAGAAGAAAGCAGGGATATACTTGAGATTGCGGAAAGCAGATACAATAAAGCTTCTACAATTCTTTCCGGACAGATTCCTCATACTCATTGGTATGATTTATTTCCTGACCCTACAATAGCAGATGCAATTATGGACAGGATAGTTCATAATGCAT
>NZ_DAORXT010000183.1:0-1501 GCF_035371925.1 Acetivibrio sp.
GGCGGCAATTGGAACGATGGCGCATATGCTGGTTCCCGCACGGCGAACCTGAACAGCTACCCCTGGAACGTGAACCCGAACATTGGCTCTCGCTTTGCCCGTGACTTCAACTATATACAGAGACACAGCTTTACGGAGCTATGTCCATCCGTTTATGGAGTCAGATCCTTAGTCCTTCCCTCGAAGGGAAAAGATAAACTTGCCTCTGCGGTGAGTAAGTTGACTGAAAACTGAAAATGGTAGGGGATATGCCAGTTACTTATAATAATTTGTACAACAAGATATATAGCTTTAACAACCTTTACTCTGCATATTTAAAGGCCAGAAAATGCAAAAGATATAGAAAAGAGGTGCTTGATTTTACAAGCAAATTAGAAGAAAACCTTTTAATTATTCAGAATGAACTTATCTGGAAAACCTATGAACCAGGCAGATTTAAAGAGTTTTATGTCTATGATCCGAAAAAGAGATTGATCCATGCTCCTGCTTTTAGAGATAGAGTCATTCACCATGCTCTATGTAATATCATAGAGCCTTTGTTTGAGAAAAAATTTATCTACGACAGCTATGCCTGCAGAAAAGGAAAGGGCACGCATGCAGCAGTTAAAAGAGTCCAGAAATTTATGAGAAAACTGCCAAGAAACAGTTATGTCTTGAAGGCTGATATCAGCCAGTATTTCCCAAGCATCAATCATTCAATCCTGATGAATATCATTCAACGGACAATTCGATGCAAAGACACTCTCTGGCTCATAGAAACCATCATCTTCCAGACAGACCAGGGGCTCCCCATCGGAGCCTTGACGAGTCAGCTGTTTGCAAATGTGTATCTCAATGAGCTTGACCACTTCATCAAAGACCAATTAGGCGTGAAATATTATTTGAGATATATGGACGACTTTGTAATAGCCCATCCCGACAAAAAATATCTAAAGCAATTGCTGTGCGACATCCAGGACTTCCTGATTACCAGGCTTGCGCTTAAACTCAACCCGAAAACCCGAATTTGCCCCTACGCACAAGGCGTTGACTTTGCTGGATATAGAACCTGGCCTACGCATATACTCCCCCGTAAGCGGAATGTAAAACGAGCAAAAAGGATGTTTAAAAAGCTTATGAAAGATTACGCCTTAGGTATTATAGATCTTGACTATATCAAACCCCGCCTCATGAGCTTTCTTGGCTACATGAAGCACTGTGATGGCTACATCACCCTCCACCACATCCTCTCCGAGTTTGTTTTGAAAAGATAAAATGACAACTTTTTTGCAATTTAAACTAAATTCTGAGAGAAAATTTCGCTTAATGAATATCCCAATATATCCCTTTTTATCACACATTATCCCACAATAAAGCAGAAAAAAACACGAAAAATTGTAAACCGTTGTTTTGGAATTTTGTAAACTTTTAATTGGAATTTTGTAAACTTTTGAATTGGAATGAACACCTATTTATCAGCATGAGCAATACACAGATGAAGAGGGGAATATAAAACTCAGGA